>JAQVIB010000133.1 GCA_028695945.1 Lachnospiraceae bacterium | reverse complement strand
AATGCTATGGACCACGGCATTGAAGAAAACGTACAAGACCGTATTAAAGCTGGCAAAGACTCTCAGGGTGAAATTATACTTGAGGCAGAACACACTGGCAGCGATGTTATTATAACAGTAACAGACGATGGAACAGGTGTGGATACAACTAAGATTCTTGCTAAAGCAAAGAAAAACGGTATACTTACAAAGCCTGAAAGTGAATATTCAAAACGCGATATTTTAAATCTTTTGCTTGCACCTGGTTTTTCAACCAACGAGGTTGTAACCGAATATTCTGGCCGTGGCGTTGGTATGGACGTTGTAAAACAGAACATTGAAAAAGTAGGCGGCGTTGTTTCTATTTCCAGTGAATTAGGAGAAGGCACCTGTATTTCAGTGAAAATTCCTTTAGCTATGGCAATAGTAGATGGTATGGAGGTTGCAGTTGGCAGTTCTATATTTACAATCCCTATCACCAACATTCGTCAGTCCTTTAAAGTGTCACAAGAAGATGTTATTTTGGATTCAATGGGTAACGAGATTGTTGAACGCATGGGTAATTTCTACCCTATTGTAAGACTTCATGATCTTTATAACATAGAAACTCAGGTAGAAAATATTGAAGATGGAATTTTTGTATGGGTTGAATCTAGTGACAAATCCTATTGTTTGTTTGTGGATGAGTTAATCGGTAAGCAACAGGTTGTTGTTAAGCCTCTTCCAACTTACCTTAACAGCTTTAACATCAAAGACGCTGGTATTGCAGGCTGTACAATTCTGGGTGATGGCAACATAAGCATTATTCTGGACATCTTAAACCTTCATGCAGCTTCCATTAACGCATTTTAAGGAGGATTTTAATTATGACAAACGAAGTATATGATGAAATGGATAAAAATGAGTTTGATATAGATGCATTAAGAGACGCAAATGATAACTCCAAAAAATATCTAACCTTCATTTCGGACGGTCTTGTTTTTGGTATTCCTATTGATAATGTAATTGAAATTATTACAAACCATAACGTAACAAAGCTTCCACGTGTACCTGATTATGTACAGGGAATAATAAACCTTCGTGGACAAATAATACCTATTATAGATATTCGTCTGCGTATGAATAAACCTGCCGCAGAGCCATCATCAACAAATTGTGTTATTATTTTAGAGGTAGATTCTATTTCTATAGGAATACTTGTTGATGTAGTTATGCAGGTATTCGACATTGAAAATAAGATTACTCCTCCGCCATCTAAAAGCCAGGAATTTGTAAGTGGAATGTCCACCCTTGCAGATGGAACAGTTGTTTTCTGCATGGATTGCCAACTTCTTGTAAATTCTAAATAATAACTTAGGGTGATACTATGATGACTTTAACAGAAAAAGATTTTGTCCGACTTTATACCTATATTCATAAAAATTTCGGTATAAATCTCTCAAAAAAGAAGCAGCTTATTGAAGGACGTCTTGGTTCTACCTTAGTTTCAATGGGGTTTACCAATTTTTCAGATTACGTGGATTTTATTCTTTCTAAAGCTAGCAAGAATGATATTGACGTTATGCTTAATAAGCTTACAACAAACTATACCTTCTTTATGAGAGAAAAAATGCACTTTGATTATTTCAGAGATACCATACTTCCACACCTTGTTCAAAATAAGAAAAACAAGGTGTTAAGTGTGTGGAGTGCTGGTTGTTCCACAGGACAAGAGCCATATACTATTTCAATTATTATGAAAGAGTTTTTGGGTGCTGAGGCTTCTAAGTGGGATACCCGTGTTTTAGCCACAGACATATCTCAAAACGTTCTTATACAGGCTCAAACTGGTATTTATCCAGCAGAATCCTTAAAGGATATGCCAACAGCTTGGGTAACAAAATATTTTAAAAAATTACCAGACGGAAGATATGAAGTAGTTCCTGGGCTTAAATCTAATGTTATTTTTAAAACCTTTAACCTTATGGATCCTATAAAATTTAAACTGCAATTCGATGTTATATTTTGCCGTAACGTAATGATATATTTTGACCAACCAACAAAAGATGCACTTGTTAACCGTTTTTATGATGCAACAAGTAGCGGCGGATACCTTCTAATTGGTCATTCTGAGGCACTTAATAAGGCAACAACACCGTACAAATATCTTATGCCGGCAACCTATAGAAAGCTTTAACATACGATATTGTATGAATCCTTACATTGTTAAGGCAAAGCTTGCATAGAATTATATTGTGCAAACTTAGAGAGGTGAAACACTATGACAAAAAAAATCCGGGTTTTAGTTGTAGATGACTCAATCTTTTTTAGAAAAGTAATTTCAGACAAGCTTTCGGAATTTAAAAATATTGAAATTATCGGCTTTGCAGTAGATGCTTTCGATGCAAAAGATAAAATAATAAAACTAAATCCCGACGTTGTAACACTTGATGTTGAAATGCCAAAACTTAACGGCATTGATTTTTTGAAGCAATTTATCCCAACTCGCCCTGTTCGAGTTGTTGTAGTTTCAGCATTAAATATTAGTGTTTTTGATGCATTATCTGCGGGAGCTGTAGATTTTGTTAAAAAGCCGGAACTTTCCACCATGGGGAATATTTCTACCTTTATCACTGAGCTTTATTCTAAAATTGTTATTGCAAGCAACGCAACCATAAAACCTTCATCAACGAATAAGCCTTATGAGGCGTCTGTGCCTCCAGTTTCAACACCTGTAACAAGACCGGCGTCAGCACCTGTGCCAACACCTGTAACAAAGCCGGCGTCAACACCTGCACCAGTGCCAGCAGCACCATCTGCTGGGTCAACACCTGTGCCAACGCCGGCTACAAAGCCAGTTTTACCCGTAAACCTAAGTAAAACTTCCGCTTTAAGTTCCACTATTATTGCCATAGGTGCATCAACTGGCGGAACTGAAGCAACACTTACTGTATTGAAGGGTTTGCCATCAAACATACCAGGTATAGTCATTGTTCAGCATATGCCTGCTGGCTTCACAAAAATGTATGCCGATAGACTTAATAAGCTTTGTAAAATGGAAGTACGTGAAGCTGTAGATGGAGATATTATTCACCAAGGGCTTGCTCTTATTGCCCCTGGTGGCGATAATCAAATGAAAGTTGTAAAACAAGGTGCAAACTACGTTGTTAAGTTATTTCCAGGAGAAAAAGTAAGCGGTCACCGCCCCTCTGTTGATGTTCTTTTCCAATCTGTTGCAGAAAATGTAAAAACTAAGTCTGTTGGTATTATTATGACGGGAATGGGCAGAGATGGGGCAGATGGTTTGCTTAAAATGCGTAAAAGCGGAGCCTTCACAATAGGCCAAAATAAAGAATCCTGTATTGTTTACGGAATGCCAATGGTAGCATACAATATTGGTGCCGTATATGTAGAAGCATCCGCAGAAAACATTCCTGCAGTGCTTCTGAAACACCTATCAACTCTGTAGCGTAAAATTAATAAATGCAATTAATTTTCATGCTCTGTATTTAAAGTTTTAATTTCTGTGAAATTGAAAAAACAATGTAAATTATTTTGATATTTACTAAGGGTAGTGCCTGTTTTTACAGCTTCTGCCCTTATTTGTATTGTAAGTGGACTTGTTTCACCATTTAACCAAAAAAGGCAGCATTCCCGAATAATGGAAATACTGCCTTTTTATTTTATTTCAAACTGTTTACTGCATAGATAATCAATTCTATTGCCTTTTTGCCTACTAAAAACTCCGCTGAACCATTCACTTCCACGGCATAATAGTTATCATCATATGCCATAAACCTCAAAGTATTTGTTTCGCCGTCTGTCTTTGTTAGTGTTATAAACACTTCTTCATTACCAAAAGCACCCTTAATCTCACCGTCAGCTGTTAATGCAGAAATCTGTTTGTATACTTCAGAAAAATCTACTGTGGGAATGTCCTTTCCATTAAAACTAACCTTGTTATTCTCAGAATCAATAACAAATACAGCTGCCACACCTTCTGCCGCTACCTTAATTTCCTTAAGCTCCGTAGCACTTTCTGTAACAAGGTGCTTTCCTATAATATCAAATAGTTTTGCACTGGAAATTTTATCTATATTCTTTTTGTTAACAGTGCAAATATAGTCCTTGTTGCTAAATTTAGCATATACCGTCTCTGGTGTTGCCTCCTTGCCAATTTCTATTACACATTCATTTTTGTTAGCATCGGCGGCAGATATAACCATCTTCGGTGAATCCAAACCATATGTTGCCAAATCCTGTGGGTCATCAATAAATTCTACTGCCACTATGTTATATAACGGTTCACCAATACTATCCCTCAATTTTTCCGTAATTATGGGCATAGGGTTGGTGTATGCCCCTGTAAGTATGTATTCTCCGTACCCTTCTGTTAATGCTCCGCTAGGATTAGGCTCTATACTATACTCTGTGCCGTCACTTTTTTTAACCTTAACATAGGTGCTGTTATCATAATCCACGTACTGCGGATATCTGTCGCGTAAGTCTTTAGTACTTTTTTTCAAAGCAGCACCAGTTTCTGAATTCACAAGATAAATATGCTTGTCACCCTGTGCAACAACATAGTACCCTGCACCATCAACAGTTTTATCGCCAACGGTAATATCAATAATGGTGCCATCATCACCTGCTATAACAATGTGGTTGCCATCATCCAAACCAAACTCTGCACTACCGTCACGGTTATCCGCCAAAACCTTTGTATACTCAAGATTTTTTGCATAAGCAATAAGCTGGTCAATGGAAATCTGTACAAGTCCAATCTTCTCTTTTCCTTGAATTACCCAGTTAACGCCGTCCTTTACAAAAGTATTTTCCTCTCCATCCGCAGTAATTGTTAGTGATGATACCTTTAACTGTGGGTTATAGCTTATATAGCTTCCCTCTACATTTTTAGTATCACCTGCCTTACTACTCTTTGGAATGTTCATTACTGCACAAACGCCTCCAAGCACAATAATGGCTAAGATACCTAATATCAAATTTCGCTTCTGACTGCTCATTTGTTTTTACCTCCTGTTACTGCCAAACCTACTGCAATTACCAAGATTACAGCAATAACTCCAACCACCATCATTCCCAAAAACATAATACTCATCGGTTTCTCCTCCTTACCACTACCACTATGCCAGCAATTATAATGCTAAGAGGAATAAGTATTACACTTACAAACATAATTACAATGGCTTTGCTTTGTGTAAGCTGTAAATAATCCTCTGCACCAAGACTTTTTGAGCGTAATAATGTATCATTACCAACAAGCCAGTCCAATGCATTCATCACTACCCCATAATTTCCACCGTTTACAATTTTATTTATATCACTTTCCATAACTGTTTCTGCACCAAATACCACAAGCTTAACGCCTTCTTCATTTCCTGCCTTATCTACATCAGTTATAGTAACCCCAATGTTAAATGGACCTTCTGGGTCAGTCTCTGCTTTCTCATAGGAACTCATCTGTTCCAGTGCCTTGCTATAGGAATATGGCGAAGAAGTAGCAAAAGGGTCAACCTTAACTGTACTTCTAACCACATCCAAAGTATTTATTGCAACTGAAAAAGGAACAAATGCACTTGTTTTTGTTTCACTTAACCGTGCGGAAATAGGATGTTCAGCACTTAATTGAGGTGAAATGTAGTATGGATTTTGCTGATACACATAGTCCGCACTACCTTCAATTATCATTCTTCTGCTGTCTGCAATTCCATAATTAGCTAAAATGGAATCCAAATTAGGCATTTTCTCTAAGGTAATGGCAAGAGTTATAAACACACGTCCACCATTATCCATATATTCGCTTAAAAGTTTAATTTCGCTGTCCGTTATATCTGTAGTTGGGGCATTTATAAGCAAAATACTGCAATCTTTGGGTATTGCACCTCCTTTAACCAAATTTAAGTCTTTAAGTGAATATCCGCCGTACTGCA
>JAQVIB010000132.1 GCA_028695945.1 Lachnospiraceae bacterium | reverse complement strand
AATCAGTTGTTGGTATTTAATACCATACTTTGCTATAAAGGGTATGGACGCTGGAGTTACAATTTCACCAGCAAAGTGTGTAGCGGTTGTTGCCCTAGTTGTGGCATTGGTTGGGGTAATACCTACCCCTGGAAACGTGGCAAGCATAGAAATACTGTTTACACTTATGTTCACAACATTAGTTGGTGACACCTATGCAGGGGCGGCTATGATTATTTATAGATTTACAACTTATTATGTTACTTTTTTTTTGGCAATCATTGCACTTGGCTGTGTAAAACTGTATGGAAAGTTAAAAAACTCTTAGGTATTTATTTGTGTATAATGGATATAGACAATGAATGGCAGATGTAATAAACTTACTATGTAGAATATACGAGGGTAAAATGCTACCTGTGGACAATGTGTAGCAATTATTTTTTACAAAGGAGAGTGTAAACATGAAGTTTATAGAATTTCCTGAAATGAGTTTCAGGGTAGAGAATATGGAAAATATTAAGCTTCCAAAGATGGTTAGAATAAGACAAAAGTATCCAAATGATAAAATTGACGACATTAAAGGGGCTCTTATTACAGAATTAGATAAATTAGGTAATAAGGCACAGCTTAAAGGCAAAAGAATTGCCATTACAGCTGGAAGCCGTGGAATTCCTCACATCGATTTGATTACCAGAACCGTTTGTGACAAATTAAAGGAGTGGGGTGCAGAGCCTTTTATTATTCCGGCAATGGGCAGTCATGGCGGAGGAACTGTTGAGGGACAGCTTGAGGTAATTAATGGCTACGGAATTACAGAAGAGGCTATGGGTGTACCTATTCTTGCAACAATGGATGTTGAGCTTGTAGGTGAAATGCCTGATGGTACTTTAATCTATTGTGACAAATATGCTTATGAGGCAGATGGAATTGTATTATTAAATAAAGTAAAACCACATACAGATTTTAAAGGCGAGCATGAAAGCGGTCTTTTAAAAATGATTGCAATTGGTATTGCAAAGCACAAGGGTGCATCATGGTTCCATATGCAAGGGTTTGATACATTTGCAGAAAGAATTCCTATTGTTGCAAAAGAGTTTCTTGCTAAAATGAATGTAGTTTTCGGCGTTGGTGTAGTTCAGAATGCTTACGACGAAATAAGCGAGCTTGAGGTTATGGAAAAAGATAAAATTGTTGAACGTGACCATGAGCTTCTTCAAATTGCAAAGAAAAGACTAGCAAAGCTTAAATTTGACAATATTGATGTTCTTGTTGTAGATAAGATAGGTAAAAACATAAGTGGTGAGGGTGAAGACCCTAATGTAACGGGCAGAAGTTTTATGCCAGGTTTTGAGGACGGGTTCCACACGCAGAAATTATTTATTAGAGGTCTTACCGAGGAAACACACCACAACGCATGTGGTTTAGGTATGGCAGATATTACTACAAGAAGGTGCCTTAATTCGGTAGACTGGGAAAGTACATGGATTAACCTTGGAACAAATACCATGATTGATGGTGGTAAAATTCCTGTATACCTTAATAATGACAAAGAGGCACTTGCTTTAGCAATTCGTACTTGCCGTAAAATAGATTATAACAAAGCACGGGTTGCACGTATTCCAGATACACTTCACCTAGATGAAATAGAAATTTCTGAGAGTCTTTTACCTGATGTTTTAGGAAGAGATGATGTTGAAATTATAAGTGAGCCATATGACTTCCCATTTGATGAAGAGGGTTTTATGATTGATTGGTTTGAAGAAAAGAAATAGTAATTAAAAAATATGTAAAATAAGCTTTTTGTGCAAATGATGCATGAAAAGCTTATTTAATGTGAATTTTATATTAAAAAGTAATGAAATTATGGTGGTTGCAACTACTAAAATTTTGTGATAATATGAATCTTATCCGTTTACAATAGTTAATTTCAGAGGTGTTATTATGTTTTTAAAAAAGCAGCAGCTTAATCCTACAAAGATGATAGCTGTGGGGTATTGTATTATTATTTTTACAGGAGCACTTTTACTTTGCTTGCCTATTGCCAACAGAGGTGGAGACTTTACACCATTTATAGATGCATTGTTTACTGCAACTTCAGCCACGTGCGTTACGGGGCTTGTTGTGCATGATACATATACATATTGGTCAACCTTTGGTCAGCTTGTGTTGCTGATACTTATGCAAATGGGTGGCATTGGGTTTATGACAATTGCCATATCGGCGGTAGCACTAACAAAGAGAAAGATAGGGTTAAAAGATAGGTTCGTAATGCAGGAATCAGTTGCAGCACCACAAGTTGGAGGAATTGTAAGGCTTACAAGATTCATTATTGTAGGCACGGCTTTTTTTGAGGGACTGGGTGCAATTTTGCTTTCGTTCACCCTTATTCCTATGCTAGGACTTGCAAAAGGCATATATTTTTCGATTTTTCATTCTGTTTCTGCATTTTGCAATGCAGGCATGGATCTTATGGGTGCCTTTAAACCAGGTTCTTCACTTATTACATTAAGTGATAACTACATGTTTATTAGTGTTATAATGTTTCTTATTGTGGTTGGTGGTTTGGGCTTTTTTGTGTGGTCGGATTTAGTTGAAAACCGATTAAAATATAAGCACTATACACTTCACACAAAGTTAGTCATTTCATTAACATTCACACTAATAGTTGTGGGCACTGTTGCTATTTTGTTATTTGAAAGCACTGGAGAGGCGTTTGTAGATAAAACTGCAAGCCAAAAATTTATGCTTTCTTTGTTTCAGTCAATTACACCGCGTACTGCTGGATTTAACACAATAGATATTAACATACTTACAGACAGCAGTCGGCTTTTAATTATATGCCTTATGCTTATTGGTGGTTCACCAGGTGCAACGGCAGGTGGTATTAAAACCACAACATTTGCAATATTGCTATTAAGCATTGTTACAGTTATTAAACGCAAAAAGTCGGTGGAGTGTTTTAACCGAAGAATCGATGATGAAACACTTAGGCAGGTTTGCAGCATATTAATGATGTACCTTATTCTTATTGTAGTGGCTACAATGGTTATCGGGGCAATAGACCATATACCAATGAAGTATGCTGCCTTTGAAACTACATCGGCAGTGGGAACAGTAGGTCTTTCATTGGGAATTACTGCCCAGTTAAGTTGGGCAAGCCGTTTAATAATTACAGCACTAATGTATTTTGGAAGAGTTGGTGGCATTACGGTGTTACTTGCCTTAACAAACAATTTGCCACAGGTTTCTCAATTACCGAAAGGTAAAATAGCTGTGGGTTGATTTATTTTTATGGAGGATGAATATTATGAAAACCATATTGATTGTTGGTCTTGGTCGTTTTGGACGTCATATGAGCAGAAAACTGATAGAACAGGGCAATGAGGTACTTGGTGTTGACAGTGACGAGGAAAGAGTGAATGATGCGTTACCTTTATTAACAAGTGCACAAATAGGCGATGCCACAAATGAGAGATTTATTGCGGGACTTGGGGTAGGTAATTTTGATTTATGTGTTGTTGCTATTGGCGATAATTTTCAAAGTTCACTGGAAACCGCAGCACTGCTTAAAGATTATGGTGCAAAGTTTGTATTGGCAAGAGCCAGCAGGGAAGTACATGCAAAATTCTTGCTTAGAAATGGGGCAGATAAAATTGTTTATGCCGAGAAAGATATGGCAGAAAGACTTGCTGTTAAATACGGTGCAGAGAATGTATTTGATTATATTGAGCTTACAAGCGAATATTCTATATACGAAATTACAACACCACGTTCATGGGTAGGCAAAAGTATTATAACTAAAGGCGTTCGTTCTAAGCATAATGTTAGCATTTTAGCAACAAAAACAAATGGAATTATTAATCCACTGCCTAAGCCTGAACACATTTTTGAAAGTAATGAAACACTTATAGTAATGGGTCATAATAAAGATGTTGAAAAGCTTACTCATTTAAAATAAAGCTAAGGTTATTTTATAATAGTGAACCTTTTTTTATGGTTACAGTACGCTTATCCATTTCAACTAGACCTTCGTTTTTCATATTTTTTAGTTCACGCATCATTGCACTGCGGTCGGTACATATATAGTCTGCCAATGCACTTACAGAGAATGGAAGTTCAAAGGAAGTGCTGTTTTGTGCCGCAGAAGTAATGTTAAAATAGCACATCAGCTTACCTCGTATGGTACGGTGGCTTAAAACTTCTACACGACTGCTCATTATGAGCAGTTTTTCTGCTATTAGGCGAAACATGTTTTGCACAAGAATAGTGTGGTGCATACATACGTTTTCGCACCGTTTGGAAATGTGCATGTAGTCAAAAAATATTACACTGCAAGGCTTTTCACATTCAACAAATATACTATCTTTAGAATTGCCTGAAAAAGCCAGTGCCTCACCAAATACGTTGTTTTTTTCTAGGGTTTCTAAAATGGTGCGATTGCCCTCGTGGTCTATGCGTATCATGTTTGCCGAACCGCTTTGCAAAATACCTATTTTACTGTTGCCCTGTGAATAATTGCATATGGTTTCCCTTGGAGTAAAGCTTTTTACATTGCTTTCAAAGCAGGAAAGCATTTGTATACAATCGTTTTGGTCTATGCCATAAAAAAGTGGGCAGTCGTAGATTTCCATAAAATCACCTCGTATTTGTTGCAATTGCAACATGTTTTGTTTTTCCTTTATGATATAATAAATAACAGTAAAAGTAAAGAGTTTTGCAAAAGGAGGAACGATTATGGTAGATATTATGGTAACAAACGGTGAATTAGACAAAAAGGAATTAGATTCATACTTAGCATATGGTCATCAAACCTATCCACACAGAGAAATTAAAAGTATGGAGGTTACAATTGATGGTGATTATGTTGATTTAAAGTATACTTTTAAAGAGGCTATGCCTTTTCAGCGTATAAGACGTATCACAGGGTATTTAGTTGGTACAACGGATAGATGGAATGATGCAAAACGTGCCGAAGAACGTGATAGAGTTAAGCATTCTGTAGTGTAGTGATAGTAACCAAAATTTTATAGTTGATTAAGTTAATTTTAAGTGACAGCCTTTATTAAAAATTGGCTGTTACTTTTTTTATGTGACTTAAACTTAAATATCACAGAAATGTAAAATAAACTTGACATGGAAACAAAGAGGTGATACTATTTCAATGTAAAGGTAACTTTACAATGGTTATTCTGCAGAGTGAGCCAAATTAAAATTTACTTTGGAGGTGTTTATTATCAAAAACATAATAAGTGAACTACGTAAAGAGAAAAGTTTTACACAACAGGAATTAGCACAAATACTGAAAGTTTCTAGGCAGACTATAATTTCTTTGGAGAATGGCAAGTATAATCCGTCCATTATGCTTGCCCACAATATTGCGGAAACCTTCGGCAAGACAATTGAGGAAGTATTTAAATTTGAGGAGGAATAATTATGAAAACAATGAAGCAAAGAAGAATTTACTGGGGTTTTATGTTTGCAGTGGGTTTTATAATGGTTATTTTGCAAAACTATGTGTACAAGGGTGTTAATAACTCTATAGTTGGAACAATGGGAACAGGGTTTGTTGTTATGAGTCTCTTAAGGATGTATCAGTTCCGTAAAATTGAAAGTGATCCTAAAAGAAAAGAGCAGTATGAAATTATGTGCGATGAGGAAAGAGTGGTTTTTGTAGCGAATAAAGCACGAAGTATGATGTTTGCAATATCTGTTATAATTGAATTTGTTGTGTGTATTGTGGCGGCAATTATGGGTGAAATGCAAATTTCTGCTATATTTGGATTTGTAACGGGTGTGCATACACTTGGCTACCTTATATGCTATGGAATTTTTAATTTGAAATATTAATCCATATAAATCCACATAAATCCCTTGACAAATCATCAAAAGATGTATATTTTATGCATTAATAGGTTTTATAATTCTAAACTTAATTTTTGCAGTTAATACTAATGAGGTGACTTTAATGCTTACAGGAAAAACAGTAGTGGT
>JAQVIB010000004.1 GCA_028695945.1 Lachnospiraceae bacterium | reverse complement strand
CTTCTGGTGTGTCCGGCCATTGTCCGTTCCTATACAACTCAACACAATTCATCTTAAAAACAAAATCATATCTCATGACAAAACCCCCTATACTGGTGTTGTCCAGTATAGGGGGTACATATCAAAAGCCTTTAAGGCAACCGGGGTATCTTATATATTATAAAAATATGGAGGTATTATTATGGCAATTAAGTATGTTCCTGAACCTTTCCGAATCAAGATGGTCGAACCTTTGACTATGATGACAAGAGCAGAGCGAGAGGAAGCAATTAAACGTGCGGATTACAATATGTTCCGCTTAAAAGGCAGTGAGTGTTACATTGACTTACTGACAGACAGCGGTACTAACGCAATGAGTGACAAGCAATGGGCTGGTATTATGCAGGGCGATGAAGCTTATGCAGGTGCATCTAGTTACTACAGGTTTGTGGATGCCGCTAAAGATATTTTTGGCTACGGATTTATTCAGCCTGTGCATCAAGGGCGTGCGGCGGAGAAGGTTCTTTTCCCTACATTCCTTTCCCAAGGCAAGTACGCAATTTCTAATATGTTCTTCGACACCACCCGTGCCCATGTTATTTTGGCAGGTGCAAGACCTATTGATTGTTGTTGTGAAGAAGGCAAAAACCCATCTTTACGTGCTAAATTCAAGGGCAACATGGACGTGGAAAAGATGGAAGAAATTATTAAAGAAAAAGGTGCTGAAAATATCGGGTTGGTAGTAATGACCATTACTAACAATTCAGCCGGTGGTCAGCCTGTTTCTATGAAAAACATGAGAGAAGTATCTGAGGTATGCAAGAAGTACAACATTCCTCTTAACATTGATGCCGCTAGATATGCAGAAAACTCATACTTTGTAAAAAGAGACGAAGAAGAGTGCAAAGATATGACAATTAAAGAGATTGTTAAGAAAATGTTTTCCTACGCTGATATGTGCACAATGTCCGCTAAAAAGGACACAATTGTTAACATGGGCGGTATGATTGGTATTAAAGACCCTGAATCTCCTTTAATTCTTAAAATTAAAGCAAATTGTATTAGTTATGAGGGCTTTTATACATATGGCGGTTTAAACGGACGTGATTTGGAAGCGTTGGCTATTGGTTTGTATGAAGGCATTGACGAAAACTATTTGAAATATAGAAATGGTCAGATGGAATACTTAGCTTCACGTTTGGATGATGCAGGCATTGCTTACCAAGCGCCTATTGGAGGTCACGGACCATTTATTGATGCGGCACAGATTTATCCTCATATTCCTTACTATGAATTCCCTGGTCAGGTTTTGGCTATTGAATTATACAAAGAAGCAGGAATTCGTACTTGCGACATAGGTTCTTATATGTTGGGTAACGACCCTGACACTGGCAAACAGTTACGTTCAGACAACGAATTTACTCGTTTAGCTATTCCACGCCGTGTTTACACACAATCACACATAGACATTATGGCAGATGCGTTGATTGAAGTTAGAGACCATGCTAAGGAAATTCGTCACGGTTACAAAATTACATGGGAACCACCTATTCTTCGCCATTTCCAGGCATCACTGGCACCAGTTGAAAATTAGTTGGAAAGTGAAACTTAGATTACATTAAAATACGTAGATAGAAAATAATATACGCTTTTTTTAGGAAAATAAGACTGTCTTCGCAATGAAATAAACGCAAGCGGCTTTTTCGGTGAGGCCGAAAAGCCGCTTTTTTCCATTACCCTCAACTTTATATGATTGAATGGAGGAACAAAGATGGCAATTAAAAAAAGCGATACGGCTGGCAATGACGGTTTTAATTCTAGGTGGGGTTTCATACTTGCCTGCATTGGTTCGGCTGTTGGCATGGGAAATATATGGCTTTTTCCTGCACGTGTTTCACAATATGGCGGAGCAACATTTTTAATACCATATTTTATATTTGTTTTTCTTATTGGTTCTACAGGTGTAATTGGCGAGATGTCATTTGGTCGTGCAACTGGAATGGGCCCTATCGGCGCATTTGGGAAAGCAACCGAAATGAGAACTGGGAACAAAAAAGTTGGTGAAACACTGGGGATAATTCCTGTTTTGGGATCCCTTGCTTTGGCAATTGGTTATTCTGTAGTTGTTGGATGGATTTTTAAATACACCTTTGGGGCATTCAGTGGTTCGGTGCTTGCCAACGAAGGTGTGGACGCTTTTGGTGCTTTATTTGGTGGCACAGCCAGTTCATGGGGCAACAATATTTGGCAAATTATTGGCATGGTGGTTGCACTTGGAATTATGGTACTTGGCATCGGCGGAGGTATTGAAAAAGCCAACAAAGTTATGATGCCTTTATTTTTCCTTATGTTTATTGGGTTGGCAATTTACATTGCTACACTTCCTGGTGCAGTGGACGGTTACAAATACATATTTGTGCTGAAACCTCAAGGGCTTACAGACCCATTGGTATGGATTTATGCACTTGGTCAGGCATTTTTCTCTCTTTCTATAGCTGGTAGCGGAACTTTGATTTATGGCTCTTACCTTAGCAAAAGTGAAGATGTTCCAGCTAGTGCAAAGATGGTAGCTATTTTTGACACTTTGGCAGCAATGCTTGCAGCACTTGTAATTATTCCTGCTATGGCAACTACTGGTCAACAGCTTTCTACCGGAGGGCCTGGGCTTATGTTCATTTTTCTACCTAATATTTTTAAGACTATGCCAGGTGGAAGCATTATTATGGTTATATTCTTTGTTGCTGTATTGTTTGCCGGCGTTTCTTCACTTATTAATTTGTTTGAAGCACCAATTGCAACACTTCAGCAAATGTTTAATTTAAAGAGAAATACAGCCGTTTCTATAATTGGCATTATTGGCATTGTTGTTGGGTTAAGTATTCAAGGGATAGTTTCAAACTGGATGGATATATGTTCAATATACATTTGCCCATTAGGTGCGGCTTTAGCGGGCGTTATGTTCTTTTGGGTATGCAAAAAACAATTTACTTTGGAGCAAGTTAACCTATCACGTGTAAAACCTCTGGGAAGTTGGTTCTATCCAACGGCGAAATATATTTTCTGCGGTGTTACGGTACTGGTGCTTATTGTTGGTGCTGTTTTGGGCGGGATTGGTTGATATTAAAAAGTAAAATACTAGGTACGTAGTGTGAAGTATATTTTGTAAAACAGTGGGCAGTGCTTATTTTTATAAAAAGAATATATAAATTACAAGAGAAGAGGATACCTTTTTTAAGGTATCTTTTTTTGTTTAAGTTAACATAGTTCATAAATAATAGCACAAACCATATAATATTCGCTAAAATAATTAATTTTAAGACCCATTAAAAGGAAAAATGCAAAAAAATACTAGATATTTTGGGTTTTTTGTAAACTATTGACATTCAATTTTACTCATGTTATTGTTTATTAGAAAGTGTTAATAAAAGTTACATATTATTTACGAGGACTTTACAAATGGAGACAGAGCAGTTTTTTATTGAAGGACACCAAGGAGGGAAACATTTATGTTAAAAAGGCTAAAAATTAGAGAAAGACTTGCAGTTGTTTTTGGTTTATTACTTGTAATTATTATTTCTGTACAAGTGGCCATTGCGTATATTCAATTGGACAAATCCAACAGATATACAAATGAAGCCGTACAAGGCGGGTTTGACGCAACAATAAAAACAAGTGTGGACAATATTATAGGCGTTTTAGAGATTAACCACCAAAGGTATCTGGATGGCGAAATTACCCAAAAGGAAGAAATGGAAACGGCAAAAAAAATAGTGAGAGATTCAAGATACAATAACGGAGAAGGCTATTTTTGGGCAGATATGGAGGACGGAACTTGTGTAGTACATATGAATACAGAGCAAGAAGGTAAAAACCGATATAACTTGCAAGATTTGGAAGGTAATTATTTAGTGCAAAACCTTATTAAAGCTGGAACTAATGCTGAAGGTGGCTTTACTGAATTCTATTTCTCAAAGCCAGGTGAGGAGGGTAGCTTTAAGAAAAGGGGATTTACCAAGAAATTTGAGCCATATGGTTGGTATATCAGTACAGGAAATTATTATGACGATATTGAAAACGCTTTAGATGTATACAAAAAAGAAGAACATTTTGCGGTATTAGGGTTAGTGGGCAGCAGTATAATATTAAGTGCTATAGGTATTTTTTTAATAATAGTTATTGCAAATATAATTACAAAGCATTTAAACAGCATTACGCAAAGAATAACACAACTTTGCCAAGGAGATTTACATTCACCTGTGCCTGAAATTAGTACAGGCGATGAATTTGAAACACTGGCACTGGCTACAAGCCAAACAGTTAGCAATTTAAGCATGGTAATTATGGACATTCACAATTCTATGGTTGAATTTTCCAATGGTAATTTTGTGTTGGAGGACAGCCTTTCTTATATGGGTGACTTAAATGAAATAAGAGGTTCCATTGAAGAATTTGTGAAAAACATATCTTCTGCACTATGGCAAATTAACACTTCTTCTGAACAGGTTGCTTATGGTTCTGACCAACTTTCTGGTGTGGCACAGTCCCTTTCCCAAGGGGCAACAGAACAGGCTAGTTCCATTGAAGAGCTTTCTGAAATTTTAAGAGATATTACTTCAAAAACAAAGATGGCAGCGGAAAATGCGGAAAATGCAAAACAAATTTCCTTAGACACAGGTATTGCAATAACCAAAAGTAAACAGCAAATGAGTGAAATGACAGAGGCAATGGATGAAATAAGCCATACTTCTAACGAAATTGGCAAGATAATTAAGAATATTGATGATATAGCCTTCCAAACTAATATACTTGCCCTTAATGCCGCAGTTG
Source organism: Lachnospiraceae bacterium (assembly GCA_028695945.1). GTDB lineage: Bacteria > Bacillota > Clostridia > Lachnospirales > Anaerotignaceae > UBA8514. The sequence continues at coordinate 21,601 of JAQVIB010000004.1, read as the reverse complement.
AAGCCGCCAGAGCAGGTGAGGCGGGCAAAGGGTTTGCAGTTGTTGCTGATGAAGTACGTAATCTTGCGGCTAAATCCGCAGAAAGTGCCAAGAGTACTGCAGTATTAATAGAAAAAGCAATTAATGCAATTGGCAACGGAACAAGAATTGTTACAAGAACAGCAGAGTCTTTAGACGAAGTTATTTCTGCTTCTGAAAAATCTGCCCAAGCTATACAATACATTGCCGATGAAAGCATTGAACAGGAAAAATCTATTACAAAGGTGACTGTTGGGGTGGAAGAAATTTCAGCCGTAGTTCAAACAAACAGTGCTACTGCCGAAGAAAGTGCGGCAACAAGCGAAGAATTATCTGGGCAGGCACAATTACTTAAAGACTTAATAAACAGGTTTAAATTGATTCAAAAATAGGATTAGCCATAGCTGAAAAAACTAGAAAAGCCTTTCTTCTGACATATTCGGAGAAAGACTTTTTAAGTTGTGTTTAAATAGTTTTTACTTATTTGCTAATCAATTCTGACTTTAATTAGGGATTTATTTATGGCAGTTAATGATTCTGCATAGGAAGTTATGCAGAGATTATTATTTTATTAGAATTTTATTAATATATTTTAATATGCACATCATAATAATTTTCTTATGTAATATTTAAATTAGTGTTATTATTAAAGAGATTATTGTATAATAAAAAAAGTGAAAAATTAGAGAGTTGGAGGAGATACAATGAAAGTTATGTTAATTAACGGCAGTCCACACAAAAACGGATGTTGCTTTACCGCTTTGGAGGAAATTAGTGGTGTTTTAAAGAACAACGGAATTGAAAGTGAGTGGGTTTGGGTTGGAAACAAGCCAGTTGCAGGATGTATTGGTTGTGGCTCTTGCAAAACTACAGGAAAATGCATATTTGGCGAGGACAGTTTAAATGAAGCTGATGAAAAATTTAAGGAGTGTGACGGGATGATTCTTGCTTCACCAGTGCATTATGCAAGTGCCAGTGGTGCAATTACATCTTTTATGGACAGATTTTTCTATTCATGCAACAAGGCAGATGTGAGGTTAAAACCAGGAGCAAGTATTATATCTTGCAGACGTGGCGGTGCAAGTGCCGCTTTTGACCAGTTAAACAAGTATTTTACCATATGCCAAATGCCTATAGTAGCATCAAACTACTGGAACCAGATACATGGCAATACTCCAGAGGAAGTGAAGCAAGATTTAGAGGGAATGCAAACTATGCGTATACTGGCTAACAACATGGCTTTTTTAATTAAAGCAATTAAGGCGGCCAAGGAAAGCGGGTTGGATTTCCCTGTTGAAGAAGAAAAGGTAATTACTAATTTTATTAGGTAAGGAAGAAAAATAGAGGGCAATGATGTCGTAGGGGTATACTTATGATTTCATTGCCTTTATTTATAAATAGGCGTAATATTATTTATACAAGAGACTATTATTGAGAGGTGTGTTGAAATGGAAACCTTTAAAATTGAACCTAATATTGAAATTTACCCCAAGGCTGTTAATTTCCTTGAGGAATACAGTTTTACCAGCAAAGATTTAGTGTTTATTAGCGGTAGTGTATACAGAAAACATTTTGAAAACAGATTTAGCGATGCTAAAGTTATTTTCCATTCGGATTACGGAAAGGGTGAGCCTTCAAACCATCTTGTGGATGCCATATTAGCGGATGTATGTTTAGCAGACTATAACAGAGTTATTGCCATTGGCGGAGGAACAATTATAGATGTTGCAAAGCTTTTAGCACTTAAAGAAGTACAGCCTGTTATGGATTTATTTGACAAAGATCTACCTGCCACAAAGGAGCGTGAGCTTATTTTAGTTCCTACTACGTGCGGGACGGGCAGTGAAGTAACCAATGTATCTATTTTGGAAATTGTGGAGAGGAAAACAAAATTGGGTTTAGCGGTAGACCCTCTATTTGCAGACACTGCGGTACTGATTCCTGAATTAATTTCTGACCTTCCTTTTTCTGTATTTGCAACCAGCTCCATTGATGCTTTTATACATGCAATTGAGTCTTTTATTTCTCCTAAGGCAACGCCTTTTTCTATGATGTATTCAAAAGAGGCGATGAAAATGATTATTAAGGGATACAAGAAAATTGTGGAGAATGGCAAAGACTATTTTAAGGTGCTTAGCGAAGATTTTCTTATTGCAAGCTGTTACGCAGGCATTGCCTTTGGAAATGCTGGCACAGGACCTGTTCACGCCATGAGTTATCCACTAAGTGGAGCTTACCATGTTGCCCACGGTGAAGCAAACTATGTATTTTTTACAATGGTATTTAAAACGTATCAAGCCCTTAAGCCAAAGGGAAGAATTACGGAGTTGAATTCGCTTTTAGCTGAAATTCTTTGTTGTGCAAGTGATGAGGTTTACAGTGAGTTGGAATTGCTATTTGGTAAAATTATTGAAAAAAATTCCCTTTCATTTTATGGTGTTAAAAAGCAGGAATTGCAGGACTTTACGGCGAATGTAATTGAAAAGCAGACTAGGCTAATGGTAAATTCTTACGTTACTTTAACTTATGAACAGATTTTGAAAATGTTTGAAGAGGTGTATGAATAAAATGGTACATAAGGGTTACGTTTTATTAATAAGGAGGGCTTGGACATGTTGGAACACGTTGCAATTTGGACAAGAAATTTGGAAGAAATGAAAGAGTTTTACTGCGACTTTTTTAACGGAAAAGCTGGCGAAAAATATGAAAGTACCTCTGAATTTCACGCTGGGTTTGAGTCTTATTTTATTAATTTTGGAGAGGGAAGTCGTCTGGAATTAATGAAAATGATTACTATTCCCGATGGAATTAATTCTAATGGTCATGAAGCAATAGGTATTACCCATATCGCTTTTTCTGCAAAAACAACAGGTGAAGTGGATGGGTTAGCAAAGAAAGCACGTAGTGAAGGATACACCGTTGTTCTTGAACCGCACAAAACGGGTGACGGATATTATGAAGCCTGTATTTTAGACCCAGACGGCAACAGGGTTGAGGTTACAGTGTTACCATAAATTTACAGAGTGTAGACTTTGTCTACACTCTGTAAATCAAGTCGCAAGTCAACTTGATTTAGCCACTGGTATGATAAAAGTCAGTATTTTCAAATCAGGCTCAAAAGCCTTGAAAATACTGACTTTTTTTGCGTTACAGCGGAAATGAATTCCGCCTTCACGATTTAAAATGGGAACTCTTTGTTCCCAAAACTTCAGCAATTAATTCAATTTGTGGGGTTGTCTAAACTCTTAGGTTAATTCAAATTATGGAAGTGGAACAATGGTATCGAATAAATCTTTATTTTTTTCAATATCACTTGGTGAGGCAAAAACTACATAGTTCATATTGTTATTAAGGGTTTTTAAGTGTTCAGCATAAATGGCTATATCTTCAATGGAAGTTTCTTTTATTTCATTCAAGGAAGTGATTTTATCTTGAATGGTAAAACCATTAGAACGGTTTCTTAATGCCTGTAATGCACTTCTTAATTCGCCATCGTTATTTGTGGCAGAAGCATATGCTGCCAATTTATAGGTTTCCAAGACCTTTGGTGTCATATCACTCTTCAGATTTTTCAGAAAATCGTGGGTTGAGTCAATGGTTTCTAAGGATGAGGAATAGGCACTATCTCGATAGGTATATGCCGCATAATTATTATTTTTAAAAGTTGAGCCAGTACCATAAGCACCATTTTTTAAACGTATTTCAGGCGTAAGGTAAAGATTATCCAGAACCTTTGCAATGACTTTATTTTTACCGCTGTCTGGTATGCCATTTTCCAACAAGGGTGCATTAACAACCAAGTATTGAACGGTTAAATTACCAGTAAATGATTCTCTTTTAGCAGGTATTGGCAAGGTATATTCTGCTTTTTGGTAGGTTACATTAGGCAGTTTATTGATGAGCGTTTCCATTGAAGCTACAAATTTATTTTTGGCGGAAGAATTTCCAGCCAAAAGAATTGTTAGATTATTTTTATTAAACGCTTTTGTACGTACTGCTTCTATCTTTTCTACCACTTCAGCAGGATTGGTTTGAAGTTGTTTTTCTAAAGCTAAAACAAAATTATAATAATCAAGACCCTCTAAGTAATTTACATATCTATAGGAAGGACTGGAATATGCCTTTGCCCGTATGAAACCAAGGTCAATGGGCTCTGAAAAAGAATATTGGTAGCGGTTTTTAATATTCGAAATTGTTCCCACAGAGTATTTTGAAATATCCGAAACCTTGGAGTTTAACAAAGTATCTGAAACTAAATCCAGAGAATCTGTAAATTCATCCTGAAAACCACAATATTCTACACTAAAAACAGGATGGGCAGAAGTATCATTTTTATCATCCATCACTACGCCAATTTGCATTGATGGGCGATAGGTTTTATATGAAGTTTCGTTTATTACCTGATTTTCAGTGCGGTTATTTGTAGCCATTCCAGTTTCAACCATTTCGCTATAAAATTGCAAGTAAAACAATTCTTCTGGTGTTAAATGGCTTAAATCAAAATCCATTTCTACTGCACTTACAGCGTCAACATCTGCATTTGCGGACATTAGATTTACGCTGCCTACGGTGGTTTGGGTTATATCTCTATTTTTTATCTCTATTTCAATTTCATTTAAGGTTACTGCCTGGAGGGAATCTAAGGTTTCCTGGGAAACTTCACGATTACTCCAAGCAGCATAATCTGCTGTTTTTTGAACCAATGCCTTAACTTCTTCTTCTGACATGTTGGCTTTCTTATTGGAAAGGGTTTCCTCAATTTCTGCCTGTTGTTTTTCCAACAAGCCAGCTTTAGGAACGGTAACTGTTAATGCGGCACATGGATTATTTAAAATTTCTTTTTCAATAATATTTTCCAAAATATTTTCATCTGATTTGGAGTAAATACTACTAAAAGCATCGCTATAATTAAGCATTGGGTTATTATACATATTATCGTAAATGCTTGCATAAATTAGGCTATTTACCGCAGTGTCACTGGTAGTGCCGATTTCTTGTTGAAATTCGAAGGAACGAAGTGAGGATTTCACGAACTCTTTATCAAACCCATTTGTTACTGCATTTTTCAATTCTTCCATTACCAAGTTATAAAAATCCGTTTTTCGTTCTGGATTGGCATTTACAGCAACAAAGTGAACCACAGGCTGATAAATGCCATCATCTAAATAAATACTATAGGAATCGGCTATATTGCTATTTAGCAGTGCCTGTTTCATATCTGAACTGTCAAGGTTTAACATTTGCATGGCAATATCCAAACCAACAAAATTTTCAAACCCTTTATCTTTGGCATCTTTTGATGCAAATATAAGCTCTATTACCGATGAATTTTCCTTTTGGCTACCTTCTGCAACAGGAAATTCATAGGTTTTTTCCTGCAATTTGGTAAAGCTTGGCGGTGTACCCCTATCTACTTTAAACTCTTTATAGCTGTATGACGACAGGTAATTATCATTCGCCATTTCTAAAAATGGTTCATAATTTACATCGCCATAAAGCACCATTATGCTATTGGATGGGTGATAGTATTTATTATAAGTTTCCATTAATTCATCATAGGTTAAGGTTGTAATATCCCATGGGTTACCTCCAGAATTATTACTTTGGGAACTGTTTGTAAAAAGTGTTTTCATTGAATTATGGAAAGAAGCTCTTTCAATATTTGACATGGCACCCTGCATTTCATTGTATACAATGCCATTATAGCTTAGGGCTGAATCTTTATTTTCTAAGTCACAGCGAAAACCTTCTCTTTTGAATATATTTTCATCTTCTAGCAAAAGAGGATTAAAGACACCATCCAAATAAATGTCTGCTGATTTTAACAGCTGTGCTTCATTGGCAGAGCAAATTGGGTACATTGTAAAATTTTGATAGGTAAATGCATTTGTATAGGAAATATAAGTGGTATTATACAATGAAAAAAAGAGGTCATTAAGAGGATAGTTTTTACTTCCACTCATAACTGAATGTTCGAGAATGTGATTAATGCCTTTATTATTTTCTGCAACGGTATCAAACTTAATTGAAAAACCACGGTTGGTATCACTGTTTTTCAACGCAAGAAATTTAGCACCTGTTTTTTGGTGAACAAACAAATACTTGTCCGCTTTTATGCCAGAATCATAGCCAGTTTCTGAAAGCTTAAAGCCATGAATTACGTCACCAATTTTGGGCCAAGGAGGTGTTTCTGCCGCTTGCACATTTCTTATTGGTGTTACGGCTGACAAAAGTGTTATACATACTGCTGTAAAAAATAGTAAAGTTTTTTTCCTCATCCTACCCCTGCTTTCTATGGTTTTATATGACTTAACTGTATTTTAATAGTAGCAGAAATAGCAATATATTACAAATTGTTTTGAAGTAGGCAGGTAGTGAGATTTATTTTTATAACCGTATTTATATATAAAGTTTGAATAGTGGAGAAAAAATCTCAGTAATTAAGTATTTTTTACGGTTTTACGAATATATTTAAAAAAAATGGAGATAATTTCTCATAAAAGTTTACAATTATGAATAGGGGTGCTATTATGAAAATAGAAACAAGTAAAGGAGGAGTAGGAATGTTGCTACAATTTAGATTTAAAAATTATAAATCTTTTGCAGAGGATACAATTTTGGATATGACAGCAACAACAATTAGGGATAATGATAAAAGTTTAATTACCGTAAATGATAATAAAATACTTCCCGTTGCGTCCATTTATGGGGCCAATGCCAGTGGAAAATCCAATGTATTTGGGGCTTTTCGTGCCATGCAATCTGACGTATTAAATTCTTATGATAAGGATAAAAACCATTTACTTATAAGACCTTTTGTTTTTTGTAAACAGCAAAAAGAGGAGCCAACGGAATTTGAAGTAAGTATTTATATTAAAGAGGAGGACAAGGAATACAGATATGGGTTTACCCGAGACCAAAACAAGGTTTATGAAGAATGGTTATTCGAAAAAAAGTTTACTAAGAGTACCAGAGTAAAAGAAAAATGTATTTATTACAGGAAAAATTCACAACAAGAGGTAGAAACTGACTTAAAAAGCAAAAAAGAAAAAGAAGAGATTAATTTTTTAAATAGTATGGTTTCGGAGACAGAACTGTTACTGACAGCATTAGGGAAAAGAAGGAAAATAAGATATTTCGCTATTTATGATTGGTTTTATTATAATACATGGTGCATGGATTATTCTAACGATAAGGATGAAATCAAATGGACTGATATTTTCACAGAGGTTTTTTATGAAAATCTTAGTAGTTTAGAAGATGTAGTTAAAGTACTTCAAAAATTTGATACTTCAATTTTAGATTTGAAAATTGAAAAGGAAAAGGGAAAAGATTTGGATGAAATATTTAAAATATATTCATTTCATGCTTGTGATGGTGGTGAACCAGAAAAAGTTCCATTTGAAAGTGAATCCAGTGGTACTAAAAAGATATTTTTATTGCTTGTGTTGATAAGGCTTTCAATTAACTTGGGGCGTGTATTATTTATAGATGAGTTAGATGCTAAATTACACCCTCTAGCATTAAGATATATTGTTAGAATGATTACGGACAGAGAAAAAAATGTTGGAAACGGACAATTAATTTTCGCTTCTCATAATTTAGTGTGTTTAGATTCCTCGGATTTACGAAGGGATGAAATTTGGTTTGTAGAAAAAAATAGTCAAAAGTCATCGCTTTATTCCTTATATGATTTTAAAGAAGATGCTCGTGCAGATTTAAGTTTTGGGAAAAACTACTTAAGTGGAAGATTTGGAGCAATTCCATTTCAGGATTAAGGAGGTGCAAATGGGTGGAGATTGCTTGCACGATAAAAGGAAAAGAGAACGTGAACTTAGAAAATCTAAAGTATTAAAAGAAAGAGCGGAAACCTGGTTACTTGTATGCGAAGGCGGAAAAACAGAACCAAACTATTTTGAAAGTTTATTCAAATATGCAAATAGTTTATCTGATAAGAAGATTAAATGCAAAATTTTTGGCATAGGGAAGAATACTCAATCTTTAGTAAATTCTGTTGAGGATTTTTTCTCCTGTGCCATACAACTTGAAAATGATGTTCTTATTCCATATGGAAAAATATTTGTTATATTTGATAAAGATTCCTTTAAAAAAGAACAATTTAATAATGCTATTCACACTGCAATTAAAAAAGGGTACATTCCAATATGGTCCAATGAATGTTTTGAATTATGGTTTCTTTTACATTTTATTCCTCTGAAAAGTAATATCCCCAGAAACCAATATTTTTCCAAATTAGAGGAATTTCTAAAGCGCGATTACCAAAAAAACGATGACCATTTTCAGTTATTAAATTCAGAAAAAAATTTAAGAATAGCTATAAAAAATTCCAAAAAATTATTTGAAGAATTTGAAAGTGAAAAATCCTATGCAAAAAAAGCACCTTGTACTAATGTGCATGATTTAATTGAAGAAATCGAGAATTACTTATGTATTAAGTTTTAGTAATTGAAGTTTACATAATGTTGAAGAATAGCTAATGTTAAATTAACATATATTGTTTTAGTTAAAAACTGCTTCTAACTTTAAAAAAGGATAGAAGCAGTTTTTTGCTCATATTTAGGTTGGGTTCCTGTAATTTCTTATAAAGCTATCAAATTGATATCTAACCTTACGTTCCATTGGGTTAAGGTTAAACTTGTTTCTTTTATACAAAAGTTCCATTCTTGATGCTCGTATTTCAGCTGATTTACGGGAAACATCGCAAATTTTCATAATTTCTTCTGGCGTATGTATATCCAAAGCGGCAAGAACAGTGGAAGGCATGAGAATATCTCTTGCAAAAACATTTGCTTCCAGTTCTTGCATATCTATTTCGCTGTCTACCTCGGAGTTACGGTAATGCACAATATCTATATTGTGGTTTAAAATACCGTGACCTAGCTCGTGTGCTAGCGTGAAGCGACGGCGATTTCGGTTTTTAACCTTGTCATTAAGAAAAATTTCTTTTTTGTCTTTTGAAAAAACTATAAATCCATCTCCATCCACCACTTCGTTTTTAAATACCTGTGTAAGGTTGGTATCTGAATAGGCAATTACCTTAAAATTATAGTAGTCGGCAATTGTTCCTAAGGTTATTGGAAGTTCTTTTATTCCACACCTTATCAGTACTTCCCACGACGTGTTTCGTGCTTTTACATAATTTTCATACATTTTACAAGTCCTCCTCAAAATTATATTTTGTGGTTTCATTGTAATTTATGAATGAACAGTTTCATTATAAATGCACTAAACTTATGGAGAAAAGTATTTAAAACAGTTCTTTATCATGTGCACGGTTTGGAGCTTTTGCGGCACTTTGGGCAAGTTTTTGGGCAGCCTTTTTATCAAGCTTATATCTACCCCCTCTTGCGGCTACTACAATTGTTGGAAAGTCTTCACCATACTCTTCATTTGCATCTTTAATAGCCTCCTGCAAAGTGAATTTAATAAAAGATTGGATTGTATCCATTAAATTTATAACTTTTTGTGTTTCTAGCTGGATTTCTTTGCCCTTATACTCAATAGAAGAGATATTGCCGTTTTCAAGGCGAACTTTATAACCTAAAATTTCAGCAATTTCCTCAAACTGAGCAGAAAAATCCCTTGGTTTAACAGTAAGCTTTTCTACGGGGTACGGTTGGTGGTTATACTTATTTTCTTGCCCTACAAGATAATCAATGGATACATTAAAGTAGTCCGACACCTTCTGTATTTTATCTATTGAGGGTGAACTGGTATCCCATCGGCTTAAAGTGCCATTCCCTAGATTTAGCTTTTTTTCTAACGCAGCTAGAGAAATTGAATTTTTAAGGCACAATACTTTTATTCTTTCTAGTAATGTCACAAAACACACCTTCTTTGTCAAAAAATTGCAAAAAAGTGAGATAATTGCTTGACACGCTGTATATTATCTAATATACTGTAAAAAAGCTAATTAACTATAGATAATAAACAGACAAATGTGCAAAAACTAAAGGTGCAAACTTTAGTTTTATGAGAAACACTGATTTAATAAAATGAAAAAATCAAGGGTTTTCTGTGCCAACGCAACTATTCTACTTTGATACGCAAATTAATGATAGAATATTTTCTAATGGTTGTCAATAGAAAATTAGCTAATGGAATGCGTATATAATATGTATTTCCTTATAATAATTTTTATATTGGAGGTGAATTTATGCTTTTGGAGAAAATTAAATCGCTTTGTTACAACCATAATATTACAATTTCACAGCTTGAAAAAGAATTGAACTTCGGCAACGGAACTGTTCACAAGTGGTACAAATCCCAGCCATCTGCACAAAAGGTTTTAAAGGTTGCACAGTACTTTAATGTGTCATTGGAATATCTTTTTGACGTTAATGGTGTAGAAAGGGTGGTGAAATAAGTGGGAAAGGTTAATGTAAGATTAAATGCCAAAGGAGCCGAAAAGTGGTTAAATTGTTCTGGCTCTGTCATTTTGGAGGCGGAAATTCCAGAGGAGAAGATTTGTGACAAACATGACGCCGACGTCAAAATTTTAGGTGAAGCAAAAATTCGTTTGGCTATAAAGAAATTCACTGCGGTAAAGTATCACAAGGCAATTAAGGAACTGGATATATCCGAGGAAATGGACAGATTGGGAAACGGATACAAAGATTTTGTTATGGAAAAGTTTAGTTTGGCAAAATTTAAAACGCCTAACGCAGTTATTAAGTTAGGTCAGAAGTTGGATTTTTCACCATGGGGTGTGGAAAGTTCTGAAGCGGCAGACGCAGTAATTATTGCTGAGGACACAATGGAAATTATTGATTTTGATTACGGAAATGAGGTTATAGCAGACGCCAAAAACAATTCCAAGCTAAAGCTTTATGCACTTGGAGCATTAACAGAAATGGACCGTACTAATAGTATAAAAAATGTGACTATTACAGTTTATCAGCCACGAATGAACAACAAATGCAGTTACCAAACCAAGGTACAAAGTTTGGTGAAATGGGGCAACACAAAAGTTTTACCAAAGGCAAAAAAGGCAGCAAGTGGTACAGAGAAATTTTGTGTTGGCAAGCATTGTGACAACGGACTTTGCCTTGCCAGACCAATTTGCAGAGCCTATGCTAATAAAAAATTAGAGATGGTGAAGTACGGTTTTAAACAGCCATCTGCATTATCAATTTCTGAAATAGCACACATACTTGGTCAGGCGGAAAATCTTGCAAAATGGTCGGCACTGGTTAGAGATTTTGCACTTGAACAGGCTGTAAATTATGGAGTTACATACCCAGGGTACAAGGTAGTTGAAGGGCGAAGCAGCCGCGTTTGGGCGGCGGATGAAACTTTGATTGCAGAAAAGCTTATAGCAAAGGGTTACTGTGACGATGATATTTGCCCCAGAAAGCTAAAGGGAATTACTGCATTAGAGAAGTTTTTAAGCAAAAAAACTTTTAGTGATATTTTAGGAGATTTAGTGGTGAAGCCAATTGGCAAGCCCACGCTTGCACCTATTGAAGATAAACGCCTTGGACTGGATTTTATGAAAGATTGAAACTAAAAAGTTAAGGCGGATTTAGTGTTTTTAATAGGAAAAGGTTGGTGAAAAGGAGTTGCCGAACAAAAAAGACATAGTTTTGGATGAATTTGATATTTCAAAATTTAGATACCGTGAACTGCTTAATTTTTGCATGCAGTACGAGGAGAAAAAGAACAAGGTTAAGGAATTTTGCCACATTTCAGCGGTTAAATATTCTGGTATGCCAAAGGGAAATAAAATTGGTGACCCTACGGCAGACAAAGCTGATTTGTTACTTCGGCTAAAGGCTGACATTGAACTTATTGAGCAGACAGCTATTGAGGCTGATGGTGAAATTTATTCTCAGCTTTTGGACAACATTACAAAAGGAGTTAGTTATTTGCATTTAGACGTGCCATACAGCAGAGCAAGTTTTTACAGAAAGCGTAAAAAGTTCTTTTATTTATTATCTTTGAAAAGATAGTAGCAGAGTGTAGACAAAGTCAAAACCTTGAGGTCTTTGCCCTCAAACACCCACAAGGGTTTCACCCTTGACCCGTCTAAAACCGCATGAATATGCGGTTTAAATAAAGTTTTTGGTCTTGCTTTTCTCAAAAAGCAAGTGGGTTTGGGCAACGCCCAAGGTTTGTCTTCAATCTGTTATTATTAAAAGTTGAGACCCTAAGTACCTATTTTAGTGTTATTATGGCATTGTGAATAAATGGAAATTAACATTTGTTTATATTTTTGGTTTTGGGGCAAATTAGTTGTGAGGTGATTATATGTTAGAAGAAAGAGAACGCAAAGAGCTACAAAGACAAAAACAAAGCGAGCAAGACAAGTTTAACAGCCAAACTCAGTCTACAGAGGTTCGCAACCAAAACCACACACACAACTCCAAAAAAGAAGGGTTAGGGCCTAACACAAATAGGTAACGCAGAGTACAGACAATGTGTGGAATACGTATCTTAAGTGACTTGGCACTTGAGGTGGTTACTAGTATAAGAAAAGTCAGTATTCTCAATGCGGATTTAGGAGCATTGAAAATACTGACTTTTTCTGTGTGAGGGCGGAAATGAATTCCACTGCACGAATTAAGTTTGTGACAATTAAAACGACCATACCAATTTTTTTGACCATAAAACCGCATGAATATGCGGTTTTAATGAAAGTTTTTGGTCTTGCTTTTTTCAAAAAGCAAGTGGGTTTGAGCAACGACCAAGGTCTTTCTGTGTTACCACTTAGTGGTGTTCATGTTCTTCTGCTTCCTCACGAGTTTTATGCACTGTTCCATGCGGATGTTGAGGCGGAGCATATATTGAGTACAGCTTAATTGGTTCCGTGCCTGTGTTAATTAAATTATGCCACATTCCCGCAGGAATAATGATGGCACAATCTTCGTATACGGTGGCTTTAAAGTCTAAATTATCCTTAGAAGAACCCATTTTAACATAGCCTTTACCTGCTTCGATACGTATAAACTGGTCTAGGTCTGGGTGGATTTCCAAACCAATATCTTCCCCTGGTTCTATACTCATTAATGTAAGCTGCATGTAAGTACCCGTCCACAAAGCTGTGCGATAATTATTGTTTTGTACTGTGGCGTTTTCTATATTAATAACAAGTTGGTATGGCCCGAAGTCTTTTATGTAAGACGAGGCTGTTGCGTAAGCAGTTATCTTTTGAACTGGATAATCTTGATTTGAATTCATTTTTAGTTCCTTTCAATAATTGATATATTTAAAATATTATGCCAAAATACATATCAAAATACCACAATGGCAAAAAAGGAGGTGGGAATTATGGCAAAAAAACGGAAAGCAGTTGCTGATGAAGCAGAGGTGGTGAAGTTTCTAACCGCTGTACTTCGTGGTGATGAAGCAGAGGAAGTGGTGGTAAAAGACAGAATTAAGGCCGCACAGCTGCTGGGCAAAAGTTATGGAATGTTTACCGACAAGGTGAAAATTGACGATAATTCAGTTGTAAAAATAATAGACGATATTCCAAAGGGTGAAGGGTATGATTAATTTGGCAGACCTTATTGCACCCTCTTTTTATTGTCTTCACCACAAAATTAAAGAGCAAAATTTTACCCACTACTGGCTTAAAGGAGGGCGTGGAAGCACGAAATCTTCTTTTATTAGCCTTGAAATTATTTTGGGAATGATGGAGGACGAAAATGCGAACTGCGTGGCAATGCGTAAGGTTGGTGTTAACCTTAAAGACAGTGTATTTGAACAGCTTCGTTGGGCAATTAGTGCTTTAGGTGCAGAAAAAAACTGGAAAGCTACGGTATGTCCACTTCAGCTTTTATATTTACCTACAGGAACAAAAATTCTATTTAGAGGGGCAGACAACCCTAAAAAAATAAAATCTACTAAATTTAGCCGAGGTTATTGCAAATACATTTGGTACGAGGAAGTTGACGAGTTTAAGGGCATGGAGGAAATACGAACTATTAACCAAAGTTTAATGCGTGGAGGCGAAGGCTTCTGCGTTTTTTATTCCTACAATCCGCCAAAAAGCCAAAGAAACTGGGTTAACGAGGAAATTCTAAAAACCAGAGGCGACAGGCTTATACACCACAGCACTTACCTGACTGTTCCAAAGCATTGGCTTGGTGAACAGTTTTTTATTGAGGCTAATCATCTGAAACAAATGAATGAAGGTGCTTACAATCACGAATATTTAGGCGAAGTAACAGGCACTGGAGGTGAGGTTTTTACCAACCTTACCATTAGACCAATTTCTGACGATGAAATTCAAACCTTTGATAAAATTGCCAGAGGTTTGGACTGGGGCTATGCCACTGACCCATTCCACTACACCGTAAATCACTACGACAAAACCAGACGAAAGCTTTACATCTTTTTTGAGATTCAGCAAGTTGGTCTTAGCAACCGAAAGGCTACGGAGTTAGTGAAAGCAGAAAACATAAACAACGGCATAATTACCTGTGACAGTGCCGAGCCAAAAAGTATTGCAGAGGTTAGCGACTACGGGCTTAGGGTGATTGGAGCAAAAAAAGGGGCAGACAGTGTAGACTATGGCATAAAGTGGTTACAGGATTTAGAGGAAATTATTATTGACCCTATTCGTTGCCCCAACGCTGCAAGGGAATTTAACGGATACGAGTTGGAAAAGGACATAAATGGCAATTTTAAGGCGAAATTTCCAGATAAAAATAACCACTCTATTGATGCTGTTCGATACAGCAGAGAAAGTGATATGAAGAATGTGAGGGTGAGATAATGCTTTTAACGGAAACAGATTTAATTAACATGAAAATTACTGCTGATGCGGAAATGAACAACAGCGACATGATAAGAGATTTAATAAACGAGGACAGTTCTTCTGAATTAAAGAGAAGTATGGCAGATGGAGAAAGGTATTATGTTGGAGAACATGACATTTACAAAAAGGATTTCTGCAAAACCTATATTTCGGAAACTTCTACCATTGATGGAAGTGAAGTGGAAAGCAGAAAAATATTTAGGAACCCCAACAGGAGCAATCACCACAATGTAAACGCTTTTCATTCCATTTTAGTTGACCAAAAGGCTGCATATTTAGTGGGCAGAGAGCCTACCATTAGCGTAAGAGGTGCGGAAAGTGACCCACAACTTAAAATTTACGAAAACATGATTACTTGTGCAGCCGATGAAAAGCTTAACGGAATTTTATCGGACTTAGTTATTGGGGCAAGCAACAAAGGTGTGGAATACATACATTTTTACTATGACCAGGAGTTCAAACTTAGGTACTGTATTGTGCCTGCAACTGAAATTATACCTATTTATGACACTGAACACCAAGCAGAGCTTATTGAGGTAATACGGTACTACGATATAACTGTAGTACAGGGCAAAGAAAAGGTTTTACGCAAAAAAGTTGAGTGGTGGACGAAAAATGACGTGACTTTCTACACCGAGGACGAGAGTGGCAGATATTTGCCTGACAACAGTCAACACATGAACCCTATGCCACATTGGTTTGACATTAGTAGTTTTGACGGTAAAGAGACCATTACTAAGGCACACAGTTGGGGAAGAGTTCCTTTTGTGGTTTTAGAAAACAACGCCCGAAGAATTTCGGATTTACAGAAGGTGAAGGGTCTGATTGATGCCTACGACTTGATTTCCAGCCAAGGCACAAATGATTTACTTGACCTTGTAACTCTTTATTGGTCTATACAAGGTTACGGCGGTGAAACAGCCGACGCTATTGCCAAAAAGCTTCAAATAAACAGAGCTGTGAACATTTCCGACAGTTCGGGAAGTATTGACGCAAAGCAAGTTAACTTACCTGTTTCGGGCAGAATTGATTGGCTTAAAATGCTAAGAAGAGACATTTTCGAGTTTGGAATGGGTGTGAATACCGAAAGCGAAAAGCTTGGCAATGCCTCGGGTGTAAGCCTTAAATTTCAATACACCCAGTTAGACTTAAAGGCTAACACCATGGCACCAAGAATAAAAGCTGCAATAAAAGATTTTTTTTGGTTTATTACAGAGGACTACAACAGAAACAACGGAACAAATTTTGACAGCTGTTTGTTAAACATTACCATTAACCGTACCATGATTACAAATGACCTTGAAACCGTTCAGATGATTGACTTATCCAAAGGAATTGTTTCAGAAAAAACACTCCTTTCCAAGCACCCTTTTGTGGAGGATGTTAATGAGGAGATTAAGGAAATTGAGGTTAATAAGGAAAGTTATCCAAAGGAGGTGGTGGGAAAATAGGCAAAATGCATTATATATTATTTGGCATGATTTATGGAACAAAAATTATTTAAGGAGGAAAGAGAATGAAGCATGAATGGCTGAAAGAAATTTTAGGCGAAAGCTATACCGATGAGGCAGACAAAAAAGTTGCTGTCAAGTTGGACGAGCTTTTTGTTACAAAAGCGGATTTTAACGCAGTTAACGAAAGAAAGATGGAACTTGAGGCAAATGGATTTGGTGACGACAGCCAGTTGCAAAAGCAATATGATGAGTTGAAAAGCAAGTACAAAGCCGAAACAGAATGTTTAAATAAAAAAATTGACGAGGTTGTTAAAAACAGTGCTGTTGACATGGCTATTTACAAGGCAAAAGGGAAAAATCCAAAAGCAATTAGGGCCCTTATTGACATGGAAAAGATTACTGTTAAAGAGGACGGAACTATTATTGGGTTAGACCTTGAAAGTATTAAAAAAACCGACGGATATCTTTTTGATGTGGAAACCAAGCAGAGTGTTGGCACTGGATTTACTAAAGGAACTACCAGCAAGGGAACGGACATAAATACCCAAATAGCAAGAGCTATGGGTATAAAAAGCAAATAATGGGCAAAACCAAAGGCAAAACCTTGAGGGCTTTGCCCTCAAACACCCACAAGGGTTTCACTGGTCAGCACTTTGCTTTGCAAAGCTGTCCTGCGGACAGATGGCATGTCTTTGCCATTGCATAATCGACCCATATAAAACCGCATGAATATGCGGTTTTAATAAAGTTTTTGGTCTTGATTTTTTCAAAAAGCAAGTGGGTTTGGGCAACGCCCAAGGGTTTTATTTTTTAATACACAACAAACACTAATTAGTATTTCAATTTTAAGGAGGAAAAGATTATGGCAAATGCATTTGAGTATTCAAAATTATTTGAAAAGAATTTAGATTTATTGGCGGTTCAGACACTTAAAACAGGATTTATGGATGCAAATTCCGGTCAGGTTAAGTACACAGGCGGCAACGAGGTTAAAATTCCTAAGCTTTGTGTACAGGGGTTAGGTGATTATTCCCGAACAGGCGGATATGTTGACGGCAGTGTTACTTTAGCTTACGAAACCCTTTCGATGACACAGGACAGAGGCAGAAAGTTTTTACTGGACGCAATGGATGTGGATGAAACCAACTTTGTTACTTCCGCTGGAAATGTAATGGGTGAATTTCAACGTACAATGTTAGTGCCTGAAATTGATGCTTACCGTATTTCTAAGCTTGCAACAATGGCTATGGATGTTGACGGAGGAACACAGGTGGAATACGGCTACAAGGTTTCGGCAACTACAGTTATTGGCAAAATTAAGGCCGCAATTAAAGCAATTCGCGAGGCAGGTTATGACGATGAAATTGATGTTTTGGCAAGTTATGATACTATTGGTGCAGTGGAGGAGGCGGCTTTAGGAAAGCTTACTGCAGTAAGTTTTTCACAGGGTGGAATTGACACACAAGTACCTCAAATTGATGGCTGCCCAATTATTGCAGTGCCAAGCAACCGAATGTACACAGCAATTACCCTTTATGATGGTTCAACAGCTGGGCAGGAGAATGGTGGTTTTATTAAAGGAACAACTGCAAAGGACATTAACTTCCTTATTGTGGCTAGAACTTCTCCAATTGCCGTAACAAAGCAAGACAAAATGCGTATTTTTACACCAGATACATATCAGAAAGCCAATGCATGGAGTATTGATTACAGACGTTACCACGATATTTGGGTAATGGACAACAAGAAAAATTCCATTTTCGTAAACATTAAGGACGCAAAATAACAACAAGGAGTGGTGGATATGGCTAAAGAGGAACAGTTAACGACCCTTAGAACACTTTTGGGAATTACAGACGACAGCAAGGACACCATTTTGGGTTTTTTAATTGACAAGGGAACTGACATGATTTGCAATTATTGTTGCGTTGAAACTGTTCCTTTAGGGATAGAAAACGTACTTCTTAGCATGTGTGTGGATATGTATAGGGTTGAAAGTTTAGGACAGGAAAAGGCGGAGGGAACTGTTAATAAAATTTCCGAGGGCGATGTGTCTGTTTCATTTAACACAACAACTTCTTTAAGCACGACTTTTTTGCGTAATTATATGGCACAGCTTAACTGCTTTAGAAAAGTGGGGTGGTAGGGGTGTCTATTTTTAATATCCTTAAAGTACATGCAGAAAAATTCTACAACAGTACAGCCACGATAACCCAGTTTCATCCTAAAGGTGGTATTGTAAACAATGTAACTGGCGTAGTTGTAGCTGAAAATGTACCCTGCAGAGTTATTTACAAAAGCATTCCACATTCAGCCACTAGCAGTACGGTGGCTTCCATTACACAGGTTATTAAGCTTTATTTATCCCCAGAGGTTGCAGTTAAAGCGGGCAGCAGGGTTTTGGTTAATACAAATGGAGTGGAGACAGATTACGCTTGTGCTGGAGAGCCGGCACTTTACATAAGCCATCAGGAAATTGAGTTGAAACTGAAAGACAGGTGGGCATAGATGGTTAACGCCATAGTTTTGGGCATTGCTCAGAAAATACGAACAGTTTTTAATGAAAGTGAGTACAGTTTATACACAGAAAATGTTGAACAGGGTTTTAAAGAACCTTGTTTTTTTGTGCAATTAACAAGTCACGCCCAAAAGCAAAGGCTTGGCAACAGGTACAAAGAAACATACTGTTTTGAAGTGAGTTACTATCCATTAGAGGGAGGGAACAAAAACCAAGAATGTTTGACGGTGGCTGAAGGGTTATGCGAGGTTTTAGAATACATAAATGCAGAGGGTGACTTATTACGAGGAACAAACCTTAGTTCAAAAATTACTGAGGGTATATTGCATTTTTATGTGGAGTACAACATGTTTGTATTACGTGAGGAAGAACCAGAAGTGAACATGGCGGAGGTGATAGTTTATGGCAAAACATATGAGTGGTGAAGAAGAATTTAAAACGGAAGTTGATACAGGGTTAAAAAAGGAGTTTGAAACTAAGGCTAATACTGAGGGTGAGGAAGTGGTTGAGGTTGAGGCTAAGGGTCAAGATGAAGATGAACCTAAATTTACAAAAGAACAGCTTTTAAACAGCAAAAAATACGGTAACAGAAAGGATATGCTTACAGCCTTACTTACAGATGGTGAAAGTTACACCCACAGTGAGGTTAGCAGGATTACAGAGGAGTTTTTGAAAGGAGAGATTAAATAATGGGACTAGGTGGAGGAACATTTTTAACACAAAACAAGGTTATACCAGGCAGTTACATAAACTTTACGTCAGCCGCTAAGGCTTCTGCAACGCTTTCTGACAGAGGGTATTGTGCCATGGCATTAGAGTTGGACTGGGGTGTTGACGGGGAAATATTTAAGGTGGAAGTTGCTGATTTTCAAAAGGAAAGTTTGAAAATTTTCGGCTATGACTACACTAGTGACAAGTTAAAGGGTTTAAGAGATTTATTCCTTAATGCAACTACACTTTATGCTTTTAGGCTGAACAGTGGCGTTAAGGCAAGCAATGCATTTGCCACAGCTTTACATAGTGGAATTAGAGGCAACGACATTAAAATTGTTATTGAGGTTAATGCAGATGATGGAACAAAGTTTGATGTTACGACTTTGATAGACGACACAATTGTAGACAGCCAGACGGTTGCTACTTCCGCAGAGCTTATTGCCAACGACTTTGTTGTTTTTAAAGCAGATTCTGTATTGGCAGCTACAGCTGGTGTACCTCTTACAGGCGGAACAAATTCTACAAGTGTAACAGGTACTCAGTACCAAACCTTTTTGGACAAAATTGAGGGTTACAGCTTTAATGTTTTAGGTTGTTTAAGCACAGAGGAAACTATTAAAAGCCTTTATTCAGCCTTTACAAAAAGGCTTAGAGATGAAATGGGCATTAAGTTTCAGACGGTGCTTTACAACATGCCATTTGATTACGAGGGTGTAATTAACCTTAAAAATGCTGTAACAGACAGTGGTGCTATTCCTTCGAGTCTTGTTTACTGGCTTACTGGTGCAGAATGTGGTTGTGCAGTTAACAAAAGCGTTACAAACAAGCTTTATAATGGCGAGTTCACCGTGAACACTTCTTTGAAGCAAAGTCAACTTGAAAAGGCTTTAAAGGATGGTGAATTGGTTTTCCACAAGGTTGGTGATGATGTAAGGGTTCTTGAGGATGTAAACAGTTTTATTTCTCCAACAACAGGGAAAAGTGAGGATTTTCAGAGTAATCAGGTTATTAGGGTTTTAGACCAGATTGGCAACGATATTGCGGTGCTTTTTAACACCAAATATTTGGGAAAGGTTCAAAATAACGCAGCGGGCAGAATGTCTTTTTGGAATGATATTGTGACCTACAACAAACAGCTTGAACAAATTCAAGCTATAGAGAATTTTAGTTCCGATGACCTTATTGTTGGGCAGGGTTCGGACAAAAAAAGCGTTACTGTTACAAACCCTGTAACCCCAGTGTGTGCTATGAGCAAGCTTTACATGACGGTTATTGTTGAATAAGAAGGAGGAAACAAGCTATGGCAAAAATTATGAATGCAAAGGACACGGTTTCGTCGTCTTTAGCGGAATGCTATGTAACAATTGATGACAACCGTTACAACTTTATGCAGGCAATTAATCTTGAGGCGAAAATTGAAAAAACAAAAACAGAAGTTCCTATTTTAGGGAAAACAGGCAAGGGCAACAAGGCTACAGGGTGGAAGGGTTCCGGCAATGCCACCTTCCATTACAACACCA
This sequence comes from Lachnospiraceae bacterium, assembly GCA_028695945.1. Lineage (GTDB taxonomy): Bacteria > Bacillota > Clostridia > Lachnospirales > Anaerotignaceae > UBA8514. Next base: position 595 of record JAQVIB010000004.1, on the reverse strand, counting down.
GTATTTTTAGAAATTTACTTAAAAAGTACAAAGAGAATGGTGAGGATATTTATTTCGATATTCAAATTACAAACGCTGACCCTACTTCATCGGTTGGCAGGCAGACGGTAATTTTAAAAGACTGCAACATGGACGGTGGTATTTTAGCCAAGTTTGATGCTGACGGGGAATATTTGGACGAGGAAATTGAATTTACCTTTGAGGACTTTGAAATGCCTGAAACCTTTAGCATATTAAGCGGAATGTAGGAGGAACAAACATGGATTTAAGTGCTTTTTTAAACCCTATTAAAGAGGAAAACTGCAAATTTGTGGCATCAAGACGATTTATTGGTGAGGACGGAAAGCCTGAACAATGGGAAATAAAGTCTATAACAGGTATTGAGGACGAGGAAATTAAAAAAAGCTGTATGGTTAGGGTTGCCCAAAGTGGCAAAAGAGGTTCTTTTACACAGGAATTTGATTTTAACAAGTATTCTGCAATTTTAGCAACTGCTTGCACAGTTCATCCCAACCTCAATAGCACCCAACTTCAAAATGCCTACGGTGTTATGGGTGCAGAGGATTTGCTTAAGAAAATGTTAAAGCCTGGTGAA
>JAQVIB010000131.1 GCA_028695945.1 Lachnospiraceae bacterium | reverse complement strand
CGCTTTAACTGTAGATGCTATAATTTGGCTATCTGCCTCCTGAAAAACGATTCCAGTGGCTCTTCTTAATTCTTCAAATCCTTTTTTATCTAATATCTTTTTGCCATTTAATAAAATGCTTCCGTCAGTTTCTAATACTCCATTTAAGCACAAAAAAAATGTTGACTTTCCTGCCCCGTTGTTACCAATAACCACTATCTTTTCGCCCTTATTTATTTCCAGAGAAATATTTTTTATTGTGTCTTTATGCCCATCAAAACTGTAGCATAGATTTTCTGTTTTAAGTAAGGTCACACGCCCCACCCCTTTAGTTTAAATGTAATCAAAATTGTTGCCATAAATAAGAAAAAAGCAATAGCATATATGCTTTGCCAACCTGTAATTTTGTTTTCTTCAATTAAAAAATTTAGATTTCCATTATACCCACGGCTTACCATTGCATCATAATAATCTCCTGCTTTTTTAAAAGAAACCGCCAATAAATTTGCACCAATATGTGAAAAGCTAAAAAAAGACTGCTTTATACCACTGTAGCCTAAACGACTTTCGGCAGAAGTATGCATAAGCGACTGCATTTTTAAAAGTATGAAAATATATCTGTAAATAAGAAACATTAACTCAATAACAACTTGTGGAAGTTTGCATTTTTTCAAAACCTCAATAACTTCATACATAGGGGTGGATAAGCTAAGCATATAAAGAGAACTAACTCCGCCCAATGCATTTAGGGAAACCTTAAACGCTTCTAAAAAACCATATTTAGTAATACATAAATAATACCCGAATAAAGGTAAATTAATAATTCCAACTTTGTTTTTTGAAATACTTATTGCTATTGCCACCGTTCCTAACACAATAAATACAAGTGGCATAAGCATTAGCTTTAAATATGTGGCTATTCGTACACCACCAATTTTGATTGTAATAAATGCCATAGAAACTACCGTTATGGCAGAAAACAAAATATTGTTTCCTACCATAACCATAATTAGAACACAAACTGCCACTGTACATTTTAATACTGCATTTACATCTTTTAATAAAGAACTCTGTGCAATTAAATCTATATCTAAAAATTGTCCGTGACCATGAGCTTTTCTTTTTTTCACAATAATCACCTAAATAATTCCTCTGCATTGCCTTCTTCTGGTTTGAATTTTTTTCTTGCAACATAGTAGCCAAAACCAAAACATACAATTCCTGCACCAAAGGCGGCTTGTAAAGCAAACAGCAAACTTTCTGTTTCCCCTCCAGGAGGTGAAATAATACTCTCTGCCCACGGAACATATTCAGGATTAATTTCAGTTATAACTTCTTCTGCAGCACCATCTGCGCCGCCAAATTCAGAATTTTTGATGTACACAAGCGGAAAAACTCCTATAATTACACATAGTATTGTAAGTACTATAACAAGCTTTTTTTTACTTTTCAATTATAGCACCCCTTTTCACATAAATAGTTTCTTTAAGTTCTCTTGATGCATATGCTTCAAGACCAATTACAACAACAACTGCTAAAAGTCCCTCTATTATTGCAAGAGGTATTTGAGTTACAGCAAACACCGCCATAAACTGTTTAATTGACGCAACCGCTCCACCAACTTGGTTAGGGTATGCAACACCAAGTTGAACACTTGTAACGCAATATGTAAATAAATCTCCAATGCTGGTAGCAAGAAAAACACCAACATATCTGTTCACTTTAAGCTTTTTAGCAGCCACAAAGATTCCATAGCTTACAAACGGCCCTGCAATTGCCATACTAAAAGTATTTGCTCCTAGCGTTGTAAGCCCACCATGGGCAAGCAAAATTGCCTGAAATAAAAGTACAATAATCCCAAGAACACTCATAACACAAGGTCCAAATATAATTGCACCTAACCCTGTTCCAGTAGGGTGGCTTGATGAACCGGTTACACTTGGTATTTTCAGTGCCGATAAAACGAACGCATATGCCCCCATCATTGCCAAAAGTAATAAAGTTTTTCTGTGTTCGTTCACTAGTTTTTTTATGTTCACCACTCCCATTGCTAAAAATGGTAAACATATAGCTCCGTAAAATAAACAGTATTTTAACGGCAGATAGCCCTCCATAATGTGCATAGCGTAGGTATTTTGTGTTACACCAAAAACCGCTGCCATCACAAATGAAAGCTTGATGAAATTTTTTTCTTTCCTTGTCATTTTCTTTTCCTCCTTAGTTTTGCCCTAACACAAAAATGCCCTTTTTCATAACGAAAAAAGGCATAACAATCCTGTGCTGGCACATAATGTTACACCACTTAATGCTTCGTTAAGTGAGTAATCTATAATCAATAAGGCAGGTCTTCTGACTTCGGGTTATCTCGTCTGTTTTTCCTTCCCGTGTGTAACCACAGTGGTTTATAAACAGGCAACACCCATACAGCGGCGGCACCGTGAGGGAATTTCACCCCACTTCCCTATTATCCCAAAGCATTGCAATGGGCACCTTACGATTTTTAAAATCTTTTAAATTGTACCGCTTTAGTTAAGGCGTGTCAATTAAAAGCAGTAACTTTCTAAACTGTTTCATATATTCAATAAAATATTCTTAAAATAATATAAATAAAACATTAATAATGTATTAATTTTCCAATTACTTATTATATTTTATAATTAAAGTTCGATATAAAATATGTATGTAATGTAATATAAATATAGGAGGTTTTGTTATGATAACAAATTCTAAATTGTCCAACTATGGATGCTCATCGTTTCTAAATAACTTGTCAAATAATAATCTTCCAGGTAATTTAAAGACTTCTGCAGCATTAAATAATAAAAATTTATCTAATGAAAATACTATGAATACCAGCATGGATAAAGTATTATATTCTGGCAAAATTGGGAAATCCAACATGAAAAATTATACAGGAACACCTATAACTGAAGTTGAAATCGTCCCTTCATCATCCAGAGAGTATACAATTGATGATGCTATCAATTATCAATACAATAAAACATTTTCAATTAATCTTAACGAAATAATGAATGGCTCCTCCCAATCCTTTAGTTTAAGAGCACCTGAAAGTGCTGTTCCCAAGGAATTTATTAAAAATTTAAAAGAGAATGGAATACAAGGACTTCTTTCGATGCAAGTTGGATTGATTTTTATACCATTGGCCTTAATGATGATAGTTCAACATATAGCCATAGCGTAGATTATCTAGCTTCCGGATATGTAGCTACTAAAGATAGTATTAACAACTTTCTCACAGGAGAAGAAAAAACAAAGCTTTGGAAAAGCTTAGTCAAGAATTTAACAGTACCATAACCAATCTTGCTGATAAAATCTCACGAAAGCTAGGCGGTTTTTTCGGGGAAAGTGGCTCTACTGGTGAAACACAAAAAATTTACGATAGTATTGTAAATGCCTACTGCCTACAATGAAACCGTTGAAAAATATACTGAATTCACAAAAAACAATTGTGATTATGCAGGATTAGAAAATTCAGAAAATCAATGGCTTAAAAAAGATAATTCATATATGGCATCTGCGCTCAGAACCGCAGCTAGTTTAAATTCTGCAAGTGAACCAACAGTAAAAGAGTCTTCCTATTACTCTTTAGCTGAACTCGACACCACTCAAACAATGGTAAATGAAATCAAAGAGCATACATCCAATATTGAAGAGTATGATAGTGAAGAAAAAATCGGTTTAGATCTTGCTATGCTATCTTTAAAAGGTGAAGCTTTCAACAAATACAGTGGAGTCTCTGCCAGTTTAATAACTGCTGTAAAAAATGCAATTAATAGTTACATAAATTCCGCAACAGAACAATTAAATGCCAAGCTAGAAAAAGATAGAGAAGGGATTGCAGAACCAGAAAAAATGGCCAATTTAAAAAAGAGAATATTTTTTCTGTATACAACAAGGTTATGCAGACTTATAATACGTCGAATGATTTTTTTAAATCTCTTCAAATAGGCGCCGCTTTTGGATACCAACAACATATGGATAATGCAAAAAACCCTCAATACAGCATATTAAATCGTTATGGTAAAAATGGCTCAATTTTTTGGAGAAATTTCTATGAACAATCCCTAAATTCTACTTCAAATAAAATATTAACTTCTGACCTTTCAGGCACAACAAGTTTTGGTGACTCTACCCTAGGCAGCTATGACAAAAAAAAGACTAGCATAGAATGCATAGCTAATGATTGGAATGAATTTATATCAAAGATTACCAACAATGAAGATGCTAAAATGATCACAAATAGCTTTTTACGCTATGCTTAAGAATAAACTTTGAGTAAATAGCTGTTTAAAAAATGAAAAACCTCTGAAATCAATATTTCAGAGGTTATAATTAAAGTCAATGTGAGCAAGTCTATAAGCCGGGTTCTGTGTTAAACGGTCATCTATCTTGGTACATCGTTACCGATGTCATCATGCGACCATGCCAAAGCGGAACGAGCAGCTCCAAAACGCTTTAATAGGTCTTGCTTCTGGTGGGGTTTACAGAGCCAATACTGTTACCAGCAAAGCGGTGAGCTCTTACCTCACCTTTCCATCCTTACCATACCTAAAGATATGGCGGTTTATTTCTGTTGCACTGTCCTTAGAGTCGCCTCCACCGGTCGTTAGCCGGCACCATTGCTCTACGAAGCCCGGACTTTCCTCCCTGTTACGGGCGACCGTCTGGCTTACTCACTTAAAAGAATATAACATATTTAATTTTTAATGTCAATGTGGTTTAACTACGTAAACTTCTGTTAAACCTTGAAAACACTTCCACCAACAAACTCTTTTATTATAGAATTATTTGGTATGCCTCCGCTATTTACAGGTAAAAAGTAGTCCAAAAACTTTATAATTCGTTTTGCGGTAACATATTCTGGAACGCTCTTATCAATTTTAAACAACAGCGGCTCGATGTATGCCTTAAGAACACTAAGCTCATAAATTGTTGCTGAGTTAAACATAACATCCGCATTCTCCTGATAAGGGAAAATATTATTCTCTTCACCACGTTTAACGCTTGCCCAAGTCTCAATAGTTTTTGCCGCATCGTTGCCCCTAAACTGATGGTCACGCACTATTCTTCTTATAAGCCTACTGTCAGATGTTGAAATGCGATTATGGTCATCCAAATTTAGCTGAGTCATTGCACTAATAAAAATTCTGAACTTATTTTCATCATGAATTGTCTCTGTAAGCTCATCATTAAGTCCATGAATACCCTCAACTACAATAATTTCATCCTTTTGAAGCTGCAAAAATCTTCCTTTGTATTCACGCTTACCAAGCACAAAGTTATAGCTGGGAATTTGAACCCTCTCACCGTTTACAAGAGCATTTAAATCTTTGTTAAACAAGTCAAGGTCAAGTGCATTTATATTTTCAAAATCGGGCTTACCATCCTCATCTAAAGGAGTTTTTTCTCTTTCAATAAAATAATCATCAAGACCAATGGCATGCGGAATAATTCCATTTACTCTAAGTTGAACACATAATCTTTGTGCAAAAGTTGTTTTTCCAGATGATGAAGGTCCTGCAATAAGCACCAACTTAACTTTATCTTTTTTTTCTGTAATTGCATCTGCAATCTGAGCAATTTTCTTTTCATGCAGCGCTTCATTAATAAGCACAAGTTCTCCAAAGCCACCATTTGCAATGAGGTCGTTCAAATCTGCCACATTTTTTACCTGCATAAGAGTGCACCAATCCAATTGCTCCATAAAAACACTAGATATTTTTTCAAACCTATGATAATCTTCTAATTCATCAAGATTTTTAATATTAGGGAATTGAATTAGGAATCCTTTTTCATAGGCAACAATTCCAAATTTATCTAAATATCCTGTGCTTGGAACCATATATCCATAAAAATAGTCATAAAAACCATCCATATTATACATATTTACATAGGATGCACGTCTATACCTAAAAAGTCTTGCCTTATCATCCATTCCAAATCTAAGTGCCGTTTCTATAGCCTCATCTCTTGACATAGTTACTTTTTCAATAGGAACATTGTCCGACACAATTTCTTTCATACGAGTTTTAATTT
>JAQVIB010000130.1 GCA_028695945.1 Lachnospiraceae bacterium | reverse complement strand
TATTGCTGAAATTCGTCCGTTAATCTTAAACTTGAGAAATAGCTTTAAGGAAGCAGACAAAATCAACATTGGAAGATAATAATTTATTTGTTTGGGAGTTGTGTTGCTTTGAATAATGAAATGTTGGATATTGCAGTAAATCTGCGTAAAAAATATAATAAAATAAGTGAATTGCTTGACATAACCCAACAAATGTCAGAATGTATTGGCCGTAATGATATGGTATCTTTTGAAATCTTGATAAATATGCGTACGGATATTCTGTTAGAAATTGAAGGAATAAATGATACTCGTGAACAAATTATTGAGGCACTTGAACCCCAAAAAGCAGAGCGTATAGAATACTTAATGCAAGAGGATATAGAAATTACCAATGACATTAGTAATGAAGAATTAAAAGTCCATTCCACTTTTAAGGACTGCAAGAGTGTAACTGCAAAATTGATTGCTATTGATAAGGTAATAAACAAAAAAATTTGCGGAGACGAATCTTTTTATTCAAAATAGTTTTACAAAAAACCGCCATGGTAACCTTTAAAAGTTACCATGGCGGTTTTCGTATATCAAATTTATCCTATTATATTTTAAGCCAGGGAAACTCTTACCTTTTAAAAAATAACTATGTTTAGAAATTTTCACGTCTGCCAAGAAGATAGTCAATAATCTCTACTAACCTATGAATTTCAGGCTTAGTAATCTGTTCATCGGCACCAAGCTGCTTACCTTTAATATACATTTCCTCATTTATCATGGATGAGAAAATAATAAGCGGAATCTTTTTCAAATTTGGGTCGCTTTTAACAAGCTTCGTTAAACGATGTCCATCCATATTTGGCATTTCAATATCTGTAATAACAATAGAAACCTTTTCTTTAATATTTTCCTCATCTTTAATATTTTCAAGGAAATTCCATGCTTCTTGACCATTATCAAACTTGGTTATATTTGTGAAACCAGCTTTATGCAAAGACTCTGTAATTATATTTGCCAACAATATAGAATCTTCCGCAATTAGTATAGGCGAATCATTCTGACGTCTTTCACCCATTTTCTCTATATCCGCAACTTGAATACCAGTTGAAGGTGATATTTCTGCAACAATCTTTTCAAAGTCCAATATTGTTACTAACTGTCCATTAATTTGTGTAATTCCAGTTGCAACACCTTCTTCACCTTTGCTTATAGTTTTATCAGGTTTTTGAATATCTTCCCAGGAAAGGCGAACAATTCCTTCTACACTATGTACTCTGAATGCAATGAACATGCTATTAAAGTTTGTAATAATAAATAAATCATTCTCACCAACTTCGGCTTTATTACCATAAAGATACTTAGGCAAATTTACAACAGTTAAAACTTGGTCACGTGGTTTAAACATACCCTCAACTACAGGATGAGAATGAGGCATAGGCGTAACCGGTGACGCTATCATAATCTCACGAACCTTAACTACGTTAATTCCATAAAGATGACCATTCATTTTAAACTCCATTATCTCCATTTCATTAGTGCCAGATTCAAGTAAAATTCCGCCTTTTTCAGTCTTCTTCATATTATATCCCCCTCAGTTGGTACTAACTTTTTAATATGCACCTACAAAACTATCTCATTTCTTCCGTAAGATTTAATAACGCCGTTTCCTGTTTTGCAATCAAAATACAATGTTCGTGCATAATTTGCACCCACGTCCTCTTTTAAAATGCGAATACCTTGTGCACGCAAAGTTTGCCTTACGCTTTCAATATTTCTCATACCAATATTGCCCAAGCTTCCGTTGCCTGGAATATCGAACATCCTTGCACCGCCAGCTATTTTTGCAACAATACGGCTACGCACTGCACCAAAAATCTCCATCTTTCTAAGTGTTTCCGGTATACCAGAGTCTGCAAACTTAAAAACGTTATCATTGGAGTTTCCAAGCTTAACCGGAAGCATGATATGTATCATTGCGGCTAGTTTAACAACAGGGTCGTACAAACAAATTCCAATACATGAACCAAGGGCATATGTTACAAGTACACCTTCATTTCTAGCCATCTTCATATCAGAAATACCAACTACTATGTTACTAATCACAAATAACACCCAATTTCTTCAGTAAAAAGTTCAAAGATTTTATGTCAGGCAACATAAGTAGATTGCTAGTCATTTCCTGATTTTCGTAAACAAAATTTCCACCTATCATCATCATTTTGTCTGTTACATAGCCATATTCGCTCATAGGAACAGACATAATGCCGCCTAACATGTTAATTGCCATAGCCGGCACAGATAGCCTTGTATTTATACCAGCCAGTTGAGATACTGCACTTGCATAGGACGAAATAATAATATTACTAACTTCTGAAATAGCTGATTTGTCTAAATCTGTTAAGTCTTCGTAGGTTTTAATACATTCCAAATTAAGCTTTTCCAAAACAAAGTTGATAAAGTTTAAGTCTAGAAGATAGAGCATAATACCTTCAATATCTCCACTGATATGCACCAATACTGCTGCAATTATTTTTTCTGGTCCACCCAGAAATGCACTTACTGTGCTGTAATCTAAAATATTTACCTCTGGCAATGACATAGTAATCGTAGCAGACAATGTAGTTGATAGTGCCGTTGCCGCATTTCCTGTACCAATGCTTCCTATCTCTCTAAAAACATCTATTTCATCCTTGTTCATTTCATCATAACTTCTAATTTCCACAATATCATCCCTCTAAATGTTTTATAAGGCTAACCCACTAAATTTTCGCCTATGCACGTAAACTGTTAATTGTAGTCTGTATTTCATCGGAGGTTTGAACCATTCTAAGGGCATATTGGTATGCTCTTTGTGCCTCAATAACCTTGGTCATTTCCTTAGTTAAATCTACGTTGGAACTTTCAAGCTTGCCCTGAAGAGTTTCTGCCTTACTTAAAACTGCTTCTCCGTTTCTTTCAACTGGAGCATAATTGCTGTCTCCAACACTTCTAATTCCATCCAAAACCACAAAATCATATACAGCTGGTTTTATTTGATCATCAGGCAAATCATTCAATCTTATGTTGTTTCCATTCTCGTCCAAAACAAAATATCCATCACCAGATGTGAGGAAAAAGTCATCACCCATTTGTGCCATAGAAAAATTTCCGTTTCTTGTATATACAGTTTCCTCTGTTGCAGGATTTTTTAAAGCAAAAAATCCTCTGCCATCAATATAAAAATCTAACTTCGAACCCGTTTCTATGTATGCTCCTGCATCGAAAACACTATATGTATTATCCAATCGTGTTCCGCTTCCACGCTGAACTGACCCACCTTGTGCTCCTTGTGTTGTTGTATACAATAAGTCAGAGAATGTAGCATTTTTTGTTTTGTAACCTTCGGTACTAATATTAGCAAAATTGTTTGCCAATACATCTAACTTTGACTGCTGAGCACTTGCCCCAACAGATGCAGAGTAAAACGATAAATTCATAAATGCCCTCCGTTCGCTGCAATTTTAAACAAAACTTCTTACTTACAATTATACCATAAAAATACACGTTTCCCAAAATAATTTTAAAATTAACGGTATTTTTAACTTATACCCTGCCTATTTCTGTAGCTGCCTTATTTGCTAGCTGGTCATACATCTTTAGTACCTGTGCAGCACTTTGAAGTACTCGCTGACTGTTTATCATAGATGTCATTTCGTCTGCCGCATTTACATTGGAAGTTTCAACTGTTTTCCAAATTAAACTTGACGGCATAGGAACTTCCTGTGCACCAGTGGTAAATACTCCTTCGCCTGCTTTTGTAAGCTGAGCATAGTCTGCAAAATCCACAACATCAATGGTTCCTAAAATCTGTCCATTTCCTCCAATAATATTTCCTTCGTTATCCACGTTAATACTATCTGTAGACATATATATGTTGCCATTTTTACCAACTACACGTCCTTGACCTTTAAGTGTTAAATATCCCTCATCATCAATTGTAAAAGAGCCGTTTCTGGTATATTTAACGCCGTCATCCCCTTGAATCTTAAAAAAGCCTTTGCCTTTAATTGCAAAATCAAGATTTCCGCCAGTTTCATCCCATGCACCATCTTCATAATTTGTAACTGTTTCATACGGTGCAGAAATCATAGATACATTACCAATGCCCTGGTTAATTGCACCTGTAACATTGTTTGCAGACTGAGAATATAGCACGTCTTTAAATGTACCAGATACAAATTGCTGTTTTTTATAACCCGGTGTAGACGTATTTGTTAAATTGTTGCTGATAACATCCATATTTTTATTTTGCGTAATCATACTGGATGTTAAAGTGTAATATCCTTTAAACACATTACCCCTCCTAGAAAATGCCGTTTTCCTGTTGCAAATATATTCTAAGCTTTCGCAAAGCGTTAGAGTGTATTTGTGATACCCTCGGCTCACTTACGCCAAGCACTACTGCAATTTCCTTCATACTTAACTCCTGTACATAATGAAGGGAAACTACAAGTTGTTCTCTTTCTCTAAGCTTTCCAAGTGCTTTTTTTATTTCTTCTTCCATCTCTGTTCGGTCAAGGCAATGCTCTGGCATAGTTTCTGTATCCAAGTTCAGAACTTGTCCGCCCATTCGTCCCTCTCCTGCTTCCTGCAAAAGCATTTCAAAAGAAAGTACACTCATTATATTTGATTTTTCCACATACTCCTGATATTTCTCTATAGGCACTTTAAGGTATTCAGCAATTTCACTATTCGAAGGCATTCTGCCAAGTTCAGTAAAAAGAACATTGATGGCTTTGTCAATATCTTTTGCATTTTTCCTTGTACTTCTGGATACCCAGTCGTTTTTTCTTGCAATATCTATAACCAGCCCTCTCATCCGTTTGGAGATATAGCTTTCAAACTTAACGTTTTTGTCTATGTCAAATTTGTCTATGGAAGACATAATTGCCAGAACGCCTTCGTTTACAATGTCATCTAACTGTGTGAATTCATTGTATACCCCTCGCATTTGAATTGCAACACTTCTTACAATATGTATATATCTAAGCACTAACTCGTGCTTAACGCTGATATCACCCGTTTTTTTGTATATGCGGAATAGCTCTTCATTTGTTATACCCACGTATTTTTCATTACGGTCCATATCATTTCTCCCATACTAACTGCTAATATTCCCTATAGCCTGAATTTGCACATTATTGGCTATTTCATTAAAGGAAAGAACATAAATATTAGGGTAAAACTGCTCTATTAACCTATAGAAATAGATACGAATAACGTGACTTGTTAAAATTATTGGCTTATTGGAAAGTTCGTTAAAGCGTTTAATGTTCTCTGCCATCTGTGATAAAACTGTCTGCAATACCTCTGGGCTAAGAGATAAATAAATACCCTGCTCGCTTTTAGACATACTTGTAATAATTGTTTTCTCCAATTCTGCATCCAAAGTAATTACCTTCATCTGTCCATTTTCACAGAATTTTCTTGTTATAGTACGCTTCAATGCAACCCTAATACGTTCTGTAATTGCATCTACATCTCTTGTAGTTGCCGATGCATCAATAATTGTTTCTATTATGGTAACCATATCCTTAATTGGAATGCCTTCTTTTAAAAGGTTAGATAAAATCTTTTGAAAAACTGCATATGTAACAATGTTAGGAAATGCTTCTTGCACCAACTCTGGTGCATATTTCTTAACATTTTCTATTAACTGAACCACTTCTGCCCTTGATAACAACTCGTAGGCATGCCTTGAAACCGTTTCAGACATGTGGGTAAGCATAACAGAAAGTGGGTCAATAACAGTGTAGCCATAAATCTCGGCTAACTCTTTGTTCTCTGGTGAAATCCACTTACTTGGTATGCCGTATGCAGGCTCAATTGTTTCAATTCCATCAATTTCCCCTGCCGGAGAATTTGGTTCAAGTGCTAAATAGTAGTCCACCAAAATTTCTCCAGTGGCAATAACTTCGCCCTTAATTTTAATTGTATACTGGTTCGTATTAAGGGAAGCACTGTCTCTTAACCTTATAGACGGAATTACTAAGCCCATGTCTTGTGCATACTGCCTTCTAAAAAT
>JAQVIB010000129.1 GCA_028695945.1 Lachnospiraceae bacterium | reverse complement strand
AAAGGGACAAGATATCTCTGAACTTCTTTTAGAATGTGAAAAATGTGTTATGATGGCGGCAACACTGGGCGTTGAGTTTGAGACTATGCTTAGAAAAGCACAGATAACAGATATGGCAAAGGCAGTTGTATTGGATAGCTGTGGCAGTAGTGCCATTGAGAATATATGTAATAATGTAGAAAAAATTATTGAAGATAAATGGGGTGAAGAGGGATGGTTTTTAACCGACCGTTTTAGTCCTGGATATGGGGACATGCCCATAGAGCAACAGCGTGATTTTTGCATGGTTTTGGAGACGGCTAAAAAAATTGGAATTAACGTGAACGCTGGTGGCATGCTTGTTCCATCAAAATCAGTTACGGCAATAATTGGGCTTTCAAAAACGAAACAAGAAAAGAGAAAAAAAGGCTGTGAATATTGCAATAATTTTATGAACTGCCAATTCAGAAAGGAAGATAAAACCTGTGATTAAAAAATTATTTGAGAAAGATTTTATATTTTTGGATGGTGCAATGGGCACAATGCTTCAAGCGGGAGGACTTAAACTTGGAGAGCAGCCAGAGGTACTTTCAATAACCGAAGGTGAAACCATAACCAATATACACAAAATGTATATTGAAGCAGGCAGTGATATTGTATATACAAATACTTTTGGTGCAAATGCCCACAAACTGCAAGGTACAGGCTATAGCGTTGAAAAAATAATAAGTGCGGCAGTTGGCTGTGCTAAAAAAGCTTGTGAAGGTACAAATTCATATACTGCACTGGACATTGGTCCAATTGGTGAGCTTTTAGAGCCTGTAGGTGGGCTGAAATTTGACGAAGCGTATGAAATATTCAAAGAAATGGTTATTTCCGGGGAAAAGGCAGGAGCAGACCTTATTGTATTTGAAACCATGACAGACCTTTATGAACTTAAAGCGGCAGTGCTTGCGGCAAAAGAGAATACAAGCCTTCCTGTTTTTGTAACAATGACCTTTGAAGAAAATAGAAGAACCTTCACTGGTTGTACGGTAGAGTCTATGGCATACGTTATGGAAGGACTTGGTGTTGATGCAATGGGCATTAACTGTTCCCTTGGGCCAAAGGAAATTCTGCCAATAGCAAAGGAACTTTGCACTTACACAAATATTCCTGTTATAGTTAAGGCAAATGCAGGATTACCTAACCCAGAGGATAACAGCTACGATATAACAGCCGAGATTTTTGCTGAAGATATGAAGCCATATGCAGAGGCAGGAGTAAAAATTATAGGAGGTTGTTGCGGTACAACCCCTGAATATATAAAACAAATAATAAAAGCGATGAGTGGTTTAAAACCATCAAAAATTGACGTAAAGCCACGAAGCTTACTTTGTACACCAAGTATGGTTGTTCCCGTTGATGAGGTTAGGGTAATTGGTGAAAGAATTAACCCTACTGGCAAAAAGAGATTTCAACAGGCATTAAAGGAATGCGACCTTGAATATATAGCAAATTGTGCAATTGAGCAAACTGACGCAGGGGCAAGCATACTGGACGTTAACGTTGGTATGCCTGGCATTGATGAAAGAGAAATGATGATAAAGGCTGTTAAAACTTTGCAAGGAGTTATAAATTTGCCTTTACAGATAGATTCATCTGATGTTACGGCTATTGAGGCGGGGCTTAGGTACTGCAATGGCAAAGCAATTGTAAACAGCGTTAATGGCGAGGCAGAGGTTATGGAAAAGATTCTGCCAATTGTAAAAAAATATGGTGCGGCAGTAGTTGGTCTTACCTTGGACAGCAGAGGTATACCAAAAACTACAGCCGAAAGATTTGAAATTGCACAAAGAATTTTAAATACTGCTATAAGCTATGGAATACCCAAGGAAGATGTGTTTATTGACTGCCTTACACTTACGGTTTCTGCCCAGCAAGAGCAGGCAAGGCAAACCCTTAATGCAGTGCGTAGGGTAAAGGAAGAATTGGGGCTTCATACGGTTTTGGGTGTATCTAACATTTCCTTTGGACTGCCAAACAGAGAGTTAATTACTTGTAATTTTCTTGTACAGGCTATGGAAAATGGACTGGATTTACCTATAATAAACCCTAACCAAAAGGCGATTATGGATGCCATTTCAGCGTTTAAGGTTTTAAATGGGAATGATATTCATTCAGAAAAATTTATTGAACGTTTTTCGGAAACTTCTTCACCTTCCGCAGAGGCAAAAACTGAAAAAAATATTGACATTGGATATGCTATTAGCAAAGGACTTAAAGAAGAGACTGCAAAACTAACAGAAGAATTGCTTAAAACCAAAACGGAGCTTGAAATTATAAATGAATTACTTATACCAACCCTTGATAAGGTTGGAGAACGATATGAAAAGCAAGAAATATTTCTTCCTCAGCTTATAAATGCGGCAAATGCATCTTGTGAAGCTTTCGAGGTAATTAAAAAAAATATACTGTCAAAGGGAAGTGAGTCTGTTTCAAAAGGCAAAGTAATACTTGCAACAGTTAAAGGTGACATACATGATATTGGCAAAAATATTGTTAAGGTTATTCTTGAAAATTATGGTTATCAGGTAATTGACCTTGGAAGAGATGTTGCAGTGAATACTGTGGTAGAAACTGCAATTAAAGAGGACGTGAAGCTTATTGGGCTAAGTGCTCTTATGACAACTACCCTTAAAAGTATGGAGGAAACAATTTCTGCCATAAGGGAAAGCGGACACCAATGCAAAATTGTTGTTGGAGGAGCGGTGCTTACACCAGATTATGCAATGCAAATTGGGGCAGACTTTTATGCGAAAGATGCAAAGAAAACCGTTGATGTTGCAAAAGAAATTTTAGGATAGAGGTGGAATATGGATATTAGAGAATATATAAAAGAACATCTGCTTATATTTGATGGGGCAATGGGAACTTACTTTATTAAAAAAAGTACTAACCCACAGGAAAAGTGTGAACTTGCCAACTTAACGCAGGAAGAAATTGTTTACAGTATACACAAAGAGTATATTGCTGCAGGGTGTAAGGCAATAAAAACCAATACCTTTGGTGCTAACCGTATTAATTTTGGTGGAGATGAAGAATTACTAAAAGAAGTAATTAAAAAGGGATATGAAATTTCCTGCAAAGCCGCTGGTGACGATGTTTTTGTATTTGCAGACCTTGGCCCAATAGAAGAGGACGGCGTAGCTGACGGATTTGATGAATTTAAGTTTGTAGTGGACTGCTTTATTGAACTTGGTGCTAAAAACTTTCTTTTTGAAACACTGAGCAGTGACAGATATTTAGCAAATATTGCAAGCTATATTAAACAAAGGGTGGACGAGGCCTTTATAATAACTTCTTTTGCAGTACAGCCAGATGGATATACAAGAGATGGGTATTTTGGACGTGATATTTTCAGAAGAATGGTTGATGTTAAAGATGTTGAAGCACTGGGACTTAACTGTGTATCTGGGCCATATCATATGTTGCACTATGTAAAAGAACTGAATCTTAAAAATGTAACTCTTTCAGTTATGCCAAACGCTGGGTATCCAACGGTTGTTAACAATAGAACACTTTTCAACGCAAGCCCAGAATATTTTGGCACAAAGATGGCGGATATTGTTAGGCAAGGTGCGGCAATCATAGGCGGATGCTGTGGTACAACACCTGAATATCTAAGAGAAACTGCTTTAAATGTTATGCAGGTAACAGGAGATGAAATTATTGTTTCATCTGTTAGTGCTAATAAAATAATTGATAAAGAGAAAAGGGAAAATAAGTTTATTAGCAAGTTGGAAAGAGGAAAGAGAGTACTGGCTATAGAGCTTGACCCTCCTGTTGATACAGAAATAGGTAAATTCCTTGAAAATGCAAAAAAAATTAAGGAAGTTGGGGCAGACATTATTACTATTGCAGATTGC
Organism: Lachnospiraceae bacterium; assembly: GCA_028695945.1. Classification (GTDB taxonomy): domain Bacteria; phylum Bacillota; class Clostridia; order Lachnospirales; family Anaerotignaceae; genus UBA8514. Next base: position 2,230 of record JAQVIB010000129.1, on the reverse strand, counting down.
CCTGTGGGTAGACCACGTGTGGATTCTAGCTTATTGGCATGTAAGCTTAAACGAGAGTTAAATATAGATATTCTGCCACATATTACTTGTCGTGACAGAAACCTTAATGCAACGAAGGCACTGCTTTTAGGGCTTAATATTGAAGGCGTAGACAATGTTTTGGTAGTAACAGGTGACCCAATACCGTCGGCACAGAGAGATGAGGTAAAAAGCGTTTTTAACTTTAATTCTCGTATGTTAGCAAGATATATTGATACACTGAACGAAACCATATTTTCATCACCATTTGGTATTTGTGCGGCACTTAACGTAAATGCACCTAACTTTGATATTCAGCTTAAAATTGCCAGGGAAAAAGTTGAAAATGGTGTTAAGGTTTTTCTTACACAGCCAATTATGACAGAAAAAGGGCTTGAAAATCTTAAAAGGGCTAACGAAGAGTTAAGTGCAAAAATTTTGGCAGGTATTATGCCAGTGGTAAGTTACAGAAATGCTTGTTTTATGAATAACGAAATTTCTGGAATTGACGTAGGCGAAAAAATAATAAAGCTATATGAAAATAAAACACCAGAAGAATGCAGAGAACTGGCAGTTAGCGTATCAGTATCAATGGCAAATGAAGTAATGCCTTATTGCAACGGGTTGTATATAATTACACCGTTTAGCAGGGCAGATATAGTTTGTGATATTGTAAATGCTTTAAAAAGCTTTGAAAATTGAAAATTCCATGAAAATAAAAAAGTCTGGTGAGCAGTATCAATTGCTCACCAGAAAAAAATATTAATACTTTATTTCCCCTAAATTGCTATTATTTTAAAGACTCTATTATGCTGTCTGCCAAAGCACTAAGCTCTGTAACCTTATCTGAATTCAGTGATGAAGCTAATGAGAGGCGTTCGTTTAGAACGGTCATGTTCTTCAATTCTTCATCAACAAACTTCTGCATTAAGTCTCCTGACTTACATGCCCAAGAACCATTTTCAATAATTGCGATAGTTCGGTTTTGCAAATTTAATCCTTTCATTTCCATCAGATAGTTGTGCATAACTGGATAGATTCCTAAATTGTATGTTACAGAAGCCAATACAATATGGCTTAACCTGAAAGTTTCGGAAATCAGTTGAGAAACATGGGTGTTGGATACATCATACACAACCACGTTTGTAACACCTTTTTCACAGAGTTTACTTGCCAAAGCTTGGGCTGCCGCCTCTGTATTTCCATACATGGAAGCATAAGCAATCATAACGCCTTTTTCTTCAGGTTCATAACGACTCCATTGGTCATATTTATTAATAAAATAGCCTAAATCTGAACGCCAAACTGGTCCATGTAGTGGACAAATAAACTTAATGTCAATAGTACCTGCCTTCTTTAAAAGAGCTTGAACATGAGGGCCGTATTTTCCTACAATATTAGTTAAATAGCGACGTGCATCGTCAATCCAATCTCTGTCAAAGTTAACTTCGTCATTAAAGAGCTTTCCGTCCAATGCCCCAAATGTGCCAAAAGCATCTGCTGAGAATAGAACGCCATTTGTTACATCAAAGGTAACCATAGCCTCTGGCCAATGAACCATTGGTGCGTAAACAAAGGTAACAGTATGTTTACCAAAGCTTTGCGTATCTCCTTCGTGCACTTCAATCAGTTCATGGCTATCAATATCAAAGCCGAATTGTCGCATTAACATAAATGATTTCTCGGTGCTAATTACTTTCACTTTTGGGTAACGAAGTAACACCTCTTCAATTGATGCACCATGGTCAGGCTCCATATGATTAATTACTAGATAGTCCAATGGTTTTCCTGCCAAAAGGTATTCAATATTTTCTAAAAGCTGACGGCAAGCTGACCAATCTACAGTGTCAAATAATACACTTTTTTCATCCAGCAACAGGTATGCATTATAGGAAACACCTCTTGGAATAGGGTGAATATTTTCAAACAAGTGAAGTCTGTGGTCATTTGCACCAACCCAATATAAATCATCAGTTACATTTCTTACACAATACATATAATTGACCTCCTTTTATCTAAGGGAACGCTTATTAATTTTTCCATTACCTTAAATTAGCGTTTCTCTAACCTTCAATAAACATACTCTTCTCTTCGGCACATTCTGGGCAGACCCAATCCTCTGGAAGTTTTTCAAACAAAGTTCCAGGAGCAATGTCTGCATCCGAATCGCCTATTTCTGGATTATATTCGTAGCCGCAACCTCCGCAAACAT
>JAQVIB010000128.1 GCA_028695945.1 Lachnospiraceae bacterium | reverse complement strand
ACGGCCCTTTCACGGCTGTAACCCGGGTTCGATTCCCGGTTGGGTCAGTTTTATATTATTTATGTGGCGCCATCGCCAAGTGGTAAGGCACGGGTCTGCAACACCCTTACCCCCGGTTCAAATCCGGGTGGCGCCTCTTTTCAGGAACTGTTTAAATAACAGTTCTTTTTTTGTATACAAAAAATTAATCCACTTACACTGGTATTAATGTGATTTTTACAACACTAAAGGAGGTTTAAACGACAACGAAGTTGTTTAAAATTCTAATCCAATAAATTTAAGACTTACACATATTGTTTCATAATTGAAAATATTCATTTGCATGATTATCATGGCTTAGGTATACGTTGGAAGCTGTAAATGATACTACAAAAATTAATATTTAGGGTGGCGGGCGTTTTCTCAAAATTCAAACGAACAATCTCAGAGCCTTCTGCAATCTAGTGGACTCATTCCTTCAAGTGAAACATAAACCATTTTTCAGCATTGTATCTATCAAGATGCTCTATAAACTGATTTTTAGTAATACTGGCCAAGAATAACTATAAAATATTTAGCTTTTAGTCTAGAAAGAAACCTTCAGAGGCAGAAGTATCAGGCCAATAACTGTTCTTAGACATATAACGGGTGAACACTGTTTTTTCAATTCGCTCAATTCAGCTAGTAAATTGATATGCTTGCAGAAGTGAACAGTTGAAGAAAGTGCAAATATGTATTTCCTGAAAATACATAAAATGAAACATCTGGAATATAGGATGAAACTAAATATTTAATTCCTGCAAGACCTGCTTTTGAACTGGCAAAAATAACGAAGAAAAGGTTAATTTCTACAGTTTTATCAATGTAGGGCTGTACAGGTGTTTTGTACTTGATTATCTTGTAGGAAGGGTTGTAACTGTAAGAGCCTATGTTAATGCTACAAAGATATATTCAGAAAACCATTTTGTATAGAGCATAAGAAAGATTGTGCTAATGGAATCAAAACTCATATGAATAAATAACTAATTAACCTTACTGACTAGAAAACCATGGGCATAAATAAACCCATTGGCTCTCAAAATTCTACCGCAACTAAAATCCATCTTTGATAACTATTTTAGTACAGAACCGAAAAAGTTCATAGAGATTTTAACTAAGTAAAGCCTGATTAATCCAAATATCAAAAAATAAATTTTGGTTAAGTTTCAAAAAATTTTATACCATCAATTCAGCTTTTCCATAAAGTGAAGTAATGGTATTTAGTAAGAATCCGTAATGCAGATGGGAAGAGATTTCTAAATACACAATGCTGACAGCAGCAATTTTTAATAGACTAGCACATAGCTATGTAGCCTTGATATGCCCAGAAAAGTAAATTATAGGTTGGGACAACAAAAAGCTGACAAAAAAAGTGATATTAAAGAGAACCATTTTTCAGATGACAAAAGCATAATTTGGAAACTGAAGGAATATTAGATGCTTTTTGGGCAAAGGTAGAAAAGAATGTGTCCTTTAACACATAAATTAAAACTGACATTAGCTCTAATTTATGTGTATAATAAAAGGGAACATTTTGAAAACTCATTGCATATGAATAACTAATATATCTTTTATAAGTCATATCTGATACATTTTTAATAATCATACAGAAATTCTATATAATAGTCGGTAATTGTAAAATGTGATTCTGTGCTGTTTTTAAATTTTTACTTTTAGTACAACTTTAAAAACAGGATGGCTATTATTTCCAATCATACAGCCAACTTTATGTGCATCTTCAGGGAAAAGAAGTACCATATTACCTGGATGCATTCTTATAACAATTGTACCGGGTGCATTAACATATCGTTGTTTATCTTTTTCAAGATTATATTCGCCACAGATTTCCATATGGCAAGCTAAATCACAATATATTATTTCGTTGCCTTTGACCATATATTGTATATCTACGTATTTTTTATGTGTTTCAAATTGAGCAACATCTGGAGATTTTGTATTATATTTATTTACCATAAAATATACTTCATCTCCGTCTACATCATATCTTCCTTCATTTAAAGATAAAAAAGGGGTTTCTTTTAAAGCCTTAATTGCTTTTTCGGCATTTTTACCTAATATTGACGAATAGAAATCTACATTATCTAAGTCAGTTATTATCATTAGCCAGCCTCCTTATTTTTAAGTCGCTTAGGACACGTTGTCTAGTTATATTTGTTAAAGATTTATGTTTTTAGTTAGTGCTGTGGGGTAGGTATGTTGGCAACCCATAAATACTATCAATGTATCACGCAACTGTTAAGTGATTGCTCTAATATTCTATAGTTTATTATACCATCACAAGCACAGTTTACAAGTGTAGAAGTTTTATTCTTTTTTATATGTTCCGCGCTAAACGTATTATTGGGTTACTATGTTAAGGCTGTGTTCATTGTAACAGGCCATAAAATGATTAGTATGATAAAAAAATTGAGTGGTATCTAGTTTCTCCATCAACCACAACAAATGTTTACAACAAATGCCACATTTACAGGATAGCTAAATACTTCTGCAAGAATAACTGAATACTATACATAAAGTCGGAAATGTAAAAAATATATAAAATTTATGTAAAAAACACATAAACACAATTAATTTTGCTTGTTGAATTTTGGCGTTTTTTAGGCTTAGTATAAATTGTTGCAATTGAAAATTAATGATATACTATTAATGTGGAAATTTACAACGTAGTAAACTAAACTAAAGATATGAGGTAAAGCACATGAACATAATAAGTATTCTGCCCTTATTTGCAGGAATTGGACTATTTCTCTTTGGAATGAGCGTGCTTGGTACAGCACTTGAGAAACTAGCAGGTGCTAGACTTGAAAAGATGCTTGAAAAAATAACGAGCAATAGATTTAAAGGAGTTCTTCTTGGCACTGCCGTTACAGGGGTTATTCAAAGTTCATCAGCAACTACCATTATGGTTGTTGGCTTGTTAAATGCTGGTATTATGAAGCTTTCACATGCAGTGCCAGTTATAATGGGTGCCAATATCGGTACTACGGTAACCGCACAAATTCTTCGTTTAGGAGACCTTGAAGGGTCTAATCTATTTTTGGCTTTACTGAAGCCATCTTCTTTTGGCCCAATACTTATTGGTATTGGTGCGGCAATGTATGTATTTTCTAAAAAGAAAAAAACTAAAGATATTGGAACAATTTTACTTGGATTGGGCATGATTTTTTTTGGAATGAATACTATGGAAAAAACCCTTTCACCATTAAAGGAAGCAGTCTGGTTCACAGATGCTATTGTTCAGTTTAAGAACCCAATTTTGGGCATTATTTTAGGATGTTTAATGACAGCGGTGCTTCAAAGTTCATCTGCATCTGTAGGTATTTTACAGGCTTTGGCATCTACTGGAGCAATTACATTTTCAACTGCTGTGCCAATTATTCTTGGACAAAATGTTGGCAAATGTGTTACGGTTATTCTTGCTTCGTTGGGGTCTAAAAAGGCTGCAAAAAGGGCTGTGTTTATCGATGTGCTTGCTAATATTTGTGGTATGGTAATGTTTTTTGTTGTCATTTATGGTCTAAATTTGGTCATTAAATTTTCGTTTTGGGATTCAACTATGACAAGAGGTAATATTGCCGATTTTCATACTTTGTTTAACATTTGTACTACTGTTATCCTTTTACCTTTTATTGATGTACTTATTAACACATCTAAAAAATTCGTTAAAGATAAGGACACTTCTGTTGGTGAACAAGAGCTTGACCTTTTAGATGACCTTTTGCTTAACACGCCTAGTCTTGCTGTTGAACAAAGCAGAAAAATTATATCGGCTATGGCTAAGCTTTCCTACGAAAATTTAGTTAGGGCAACAAGTTTGTTTAAAACCTTTGACCAGCAGACAATGGACAAGCTAAATGAAGATGAAGACCTTATGGATAGGTTTGAAACATCTTTGGGAAATTATCTTGTTAAACTTACTGCTAGAGATATTGGAGAGGCAAACAATAGTGCCGTAACCGAGATGCTTCACAGCTTAAGTGATTTTGAGCGAATATCCGACCATGCAGTTAACATTGCAGAGGTTGCATTGTATAACTATGAAAACGGCATAAATTTTTCAGAATACGCAATGCAGGAGTTTGACACTATGAGCAATGCTGTTAAAGAAATATTAAATATGGCAGTAGAGGCTTATGATTTAAGACAGTTGGACAAAGCATTAAATGTTGAGCCTTTGGAAGAAATTATTGACAGCATACATTTTGAACTTAAAGATAAGCATATTGCAAGGCTTGTTGATGGAAAATGTTCGGTGCCAGCAGGCATATCCTTTCTTGAACTACTTACTAATTTTGAGAGAATATCAGACCACTGCTCTAACATTGCACTTTATGTTATACAAGGCTCTGAAATTGGAACAGGTGAAATTAATGCACACAAGCTTACAGATAAATTCCACAACGATCCTACACCAGAGTATATATTTACATACAACTACTATAAAGATAAATATGCAGTAAGTAAATAAGGTTTAGCCATCCAAAAAAGGATGGCTTTTTTGCGTAAAGGAACCATATATAGTGGTAATTTGTTCCTTGAAGAAAAATATATTATGTATTATTATTATACAAAGGGAGTGATAACATGGAAAGTATAAAGCTTTACAGAAAACGCTTCATACCAGAAGAAATTGTATTTTTGAAGGATGACGTTATACTTGAGGCTGATGAGGATAATATAATAACTAAATGGGATACATTAAAGCCACGTGAGGATTTCGTAAGTGGGTATTCTTATTATTATCTTAAAAAGGGTTACAAAATAAGTAAGTTAATAGACGGAAATGGGGAATTGGTGTACTATTATTGTGACATAATTGATGTGAACTTTGACAATTCAGAAAATAGCTACATATTTACAGACCTTCTTGCAGATGTTATCGTATATGAAGATGGAAGAGTTAAGGTTGTTGATTTGGCAGAAATTGCTGAAGCACTTGACAGAAACCTTATAACACAAGAACTTGCTAAAAAAGCTTTACGAATATTGGACGAGTTACTGAATATTATATACAATAGTGGTATTCAAATTCTTCTTTGCAGTGAAATGAGGGTTAGCAGGTGAGTGGCGGCATTAAAGAAAATGGGATACACGTGGGTCATAGGCAGCGAATGCGTGACAGGCTGAAAAGAACTGGCACAAAAGGATTGGAAACCCATGAGTTGTTAGAAATGCTTTTGTACTATACAAACCCAAGAAAGAACACTAACGAGGAGGCACACACCCTTTTAAATGAATATGGAAGCCTTGAAATGCTCTTTGATGCAGATGTTGCGGACCTTGAACGTAGATGTTGCGTTAATGAAGGTACAGCTGTATTTTTTGCCCTTGTAAGCGAATTTATAAGGCGATATAACGGGGAAAAGTGGAAGCCACGAAAGGTTATTGATAGCTCTGACATTGCAGGTGAATACTGCAAGTTTTTGCTTAGTTATGAAAAAAGAGAATGCTTTTATGTAATATGCCTTGATTCTCAAAGCAGACTTATCAGTTCGGCGTTGGTAAGTATGGGGACAGTAAATGAAACTCATGTGTACACAAGAAGTGTAGTGGAATCGGCACTTAAATTTAACGCTAGAAGTGTTATATTGGCACATAACCATCCTGGAGGAAGTCTTGTACCTACAACTAGTGATGTGGAAACAACAATTAACATAATTAAGGTGCTTAATATGATAGATATATTGGTAGTTGACCATATAATTGTTGCTGGTGACGGGTACATTAGTATGTCCGATAAGGGTTTGGTTAGAAATTTAGATGATGTTTAAAATACAAGAAGGGATTGATTTAGATGAACAAAAAACTTTATAGAGTTGAAGAGGACAAGAAAATTTCTGGTGTATGCGTTGGTATGGCGGAATATTTTGATATTGACGTAACGCTGATAAGGTTGTTATGGGTATTGGCTACATTTTTTACAGGATTTTTATTTGGCATTATTCTTTACATTGCCTGTGTGTTTATAATACCAGAATTACCTAATTATATTGATGCTGAATTTAAAGAAAAAGAATAATATAGTAATAAAAAAGACGGCTTGGGAATTTTAAAATGGACCCTATAAGATGGACAGTTAAAAAATAACTGCTTCTTTTATGGAGTCTATTTTTTTGCTATAATTGTCCATAGATTAGGAGGCAATCATGGCAAAAAATTTTACTGACGATGAGATTA
>JAQVIB010000127.1 GCA_028695945.1 Lachnospiraceae bacterium | reverse complement strand
ACATACAAAAAATTAAAAAATGCAAAGATTTATTGTGTTGATTATTCGAAAGCAATGCTTGGGAGGTACAAAAATAGGGTGGGTAGCCATTGCCCATGGATTCATTTTTCGTGGGGTGATGTTGGTCAACTAAAATATTCCGATGATAGTTTTGATATGGTATTATCTATGAATGGTTACCATTGTTTTCCAGAAAAAAAACAGGCATTAGAAGAAATTTTTAGAGTATTAAAGCCAGGAGGAAAATTTATTGGTTGTACATATGTAAAAGGTGTTTATAAAAGAACTGATTTTTGTGTAAGAAATATTTATAACCGAATGGGGATTTTTATTCCACCGCACGAAGATGAAAACCAATTTAAGGCAAGATTATCAAAATATTTTCACGTAAATAAATACGTTCTTAAAAATTCTTTTGCTTGCTTTGAATGTATGAAGAAATAGAGACATTTCTAGCATTATGTGAATAACGGAAAAATTAAAAGATTTATACTATAATTATAAGATATTAAATCTTAAAATAATTAAATACTAACTATTGATTATTAGGATTATTATGGAAATACGACAAATGCAATATCTTATTGCGGCTGTGGAAACAAAAAGCTTAAACAAAGCCGCAGAAATACTCTATACTACACAACCAAATGTTAGTAAAGTTATAAGAAACCTTTAAAGTGAATTAAAAGTAAATATATTTGTTCCCTCAAGCAAAGGAATTAAGCTTACACTTTTTGGCGAGCATTTATACCAATATGCAAAAAATATTATTAAGAACTCAGAAATGATAAAGGAATTAGCAAAAAATGAGATATATTTAAAGTTGAAAATTGATTCATACCCAATCAATATGATAGCTAGGAATCTAGCGAATTTTTATATGAAAAAGAAAGATGAAAGACTACATATAGAGTTTCAAGAGGGTACTGCAGAAGAAGCAATTCAACTGGTGGCACAGCAACAGGCACGCATAGGAGTTATTTATTTTGCAAAACAGCAGGAGCCTGTGTTAAAGCGGATTTTAGAAACAAAAAATTTGCAGTTTCAGGCACTAAAAGAATGCGAGTTGTGTTAATGTGTTGGGCCCAACAACCCATATTATAATGAGGAAAGCATAGAATTTCAGGAGCTGAAAAATCTAAAATTTGTACAGGGCAATAAAGATTATTTTTCCATGGTGGAGCATATGGATACATTTAGCCTAGGTGCTGTTCGAACAGACGAATTGGAGCATATTGTGTATACAAATAGCGACCATTGTTTTTTGGATATGTTGCTTTATACAGATTTGTGCAGTATTGGTGTAGACTTTTTAAATTCTAAATACCAACAGTATGATATTAGAATGATAAAAATTACTGGGTGTGAAAGGTATATTCTTGTTGGATATGTATCGGAATTTTGGGATAAACTGGATGATAATGAAAAGGAGTATGTTCAATCTTTAAAAAAACTTTATAAATAGTAATGTGTAAAAAATAGATAGCATGGCTATAACGATTTGTTATAACCATGCTATTTTAATTTATAGCTAGTAAGCCTAAACTAACATGTGTTATTATTAGATAAGGAAAACATTAGGAGGAATAAATTATGAAAAAGAAATTTTTATCAATATGCCTTGCCATTTCTATGATGTCGGCATTGATGGTTGGGTGTACATCAAAACAAGCTACGCAAGCAGTTAACGGTACTGTATAAGGAACAAATGCTGAAGCTTCGCAGGAATCAGGAGCTAGAGATGAACTAGTTTTTGTAAATTTTAGAGATATTAGGGATCTAAATCCGCATTTATATGCAGGTGAAATGTATGCACAGGAAATTCTGTATGAAACATTAGTAACAATAACCAAAGATGGTTATGAGGGATGCTTAGCATAAGACTGGGATATTAGCGAAGATGGAAAGGTATACACATTTAAAATTCGTAAAGGAGTTGAGTTCTCTGATGGTGAGGTTTGCGATGCATATGCAATTAAAGCAAACTTCGATGCCATAATTGAGAATAAGGAACGTCATACATGGTTAGAAATGATGAACCTTTTGGTAAGTGTTGAAGCACCAGACCCAGACACTTTTGTAATTACAATGTCAGAACCTTATTATCCAATGCTAACAGAGCTTGGTGTAACAAGACCTTTTGCAATGATTTCACCAAAGTCAATGATTAATGGCAGTACAAAAGATGGAGTATCTTCTCATATTGGTACAGGTCCTTACATACTTACAGATTTTGTAATAGATGATTCAATGGACTTGAAAAACCTGCAGATTATTTATTTTCAAAGTCAACTCCATACTGCGATGTGGATATTAAACCTTATGAGTATAAACAGGAGTCTGCAAACCGGATTTTAGAAGAAGTCGGTTGGAAAATGGGAAACGACGGAGTTCGTGAAAAAGACGGCAAGAAGCTTGTTTTAGAAATACTTTATAACAGCGATAGCGTTACAGAAAAAAATATAGCCGAGCTTATTCAGGCAGACTACAAAAAAATTGGTGTTCAAATTAATATTACAGGGCAGGAGGAACAGTCCTATCGTGACAATATGAAATCAGGCAACTTTGATATTGTATTCAACATTAACTGGGGTATGCCTTATGACCCGCAGTCCACATTATCTGGCATGACAGCACCTGTTTATGGTGATTATGCAGCACAACAGGGATTAGATAACAAGGCAGAAATTGATGATGCAATTGGGAAAATTCTTGTATCTACAGATGAGGCAAAAAGACAGGAATTGTATGATTTTGTATTAACAGCACTTCATGAAGATGCAGTATACATTCCATTAACTTACGAGTGTAATAAAGCAATATATACTAACAAGCTTAAGGGTGTTAATTTTACACAAACTCAGTATGAAGTACCATTTTACAATATGTATTTTGAATAAGAATTTGAAAATGGGCCGTTGTCTTAGGACAATGGCTCATTTTGGAAGAGGTTGAATATGAAAAGTTATATCGTCAAAAGGGTTTTAAGTGCAATTCCCTTATTATTATGTATTTCCTTTATTTGCTTTGCCTTTATTAATCTCATTCCATCTGACCCTGCGGAAGTAGCGTTATGTGTTCGCCAGACGCCAGTTATTACGGAGCAGGCAATTGAAGAAGTTAGAGAAGAATTGGGACTAAACCAACCTTATATGGTTAGATATTTTAAATGGTTGATGGATTGTTTTAGATTGGATTTTGGGGTGAGTTATACAAATCCATCGAGGACGGTTTTAGGAGAATTTGGACGTTGTCTGCCGGCTACAGTAAATCTGGTTGGGGCGTCGTTGGTACTTGTAATAGTATTAAGCCTCCCAATCGGCTTTTTTTGTGCTGTATATAAGGACGGTTTATTTGATAAGATTATGCGTGAACTAGTATTTGTTACAACTGCAATGCCTGCATATTGGATAGGGTTATTATTAATTTGGTTGGTAAGTATTAGACTTAATTTACTGCCTACCAGTGGTAGTAGAAGTGCTGAACATATAATATTGCCTGCAATTACAGTTTTCCTAACTTATATTTCCACATATATTCGTTTAATCAGAAATAATATGCTGGAAAATATGAAAGAGGATTATGTTCTCTATGCTAATGCAAGGGGATTGAAAAAGGAAAATATTCTTGTTAGGCACATTTTAATTAATTCATTGCATACATTCATAGTTGCAATTGGCATGAGTGTTCCGCAGTTAATTGCAGGAACAATAGTTGTTGAAAATGTGTTTGCATGGCCAGGTCTTGGCAAACTTTGCATTGAATCTATTTTTAATAGAGATTACCCTGTTATACAGACTTATGTGCTGTTAATAGGAACTTTGTTTGTAGTGTTTAACTTGTTATTTGATATTATTCAATATTTAATTGACCCTAGATTGCGAGGGGATAACTGATGTGGAAAAAACTTTTTAAGAATAAAACCGCATTAATTATGCTGATTATTATTTTTGCAACTACAATAGTTGGAATTTTTGCACCATTATTTGCTTCTCACGACCCATATGAGATAGATGTTATGAATAAATTTGCTGTTATAAGCTTGGAATATCCATTGGGCACAGATAATCTTGGCAGATGTATATTATCCAGAATGATATATGGAATAAGACCTACACTGTTTTTATCGTTGATGACAATGATAGGAACCATTTCTATTGGGATGGTTATGGGACTTTTGGCGGGATATTTTAGAGGCGTGGTGGACGAGATTATTATGAGGATTATTGATGTAATGCTTTCATTTCCAAGCCAAATTATGATATTTGCCATAGTAGCACTTTTGGGTGTGGACGTTCGTAATGTAATTATCGCCAATGTAATTATTAAGTGGGCATGGTACGCCAGAATGGTTCGAACAAATGTAATGAAATATAGAAGTAAGAATTTTATTTTATTTTCACGATGCATTGGAAATAGAGAAAGCTTTATACTTTTTAGACATCTTCTGCCCAGTATTTCATGGGAAATGGCAGTGTTGGCAACTTTGGATATTGGTTGGGCGATTCTGGATATTTCTACTTTTTCATTTTTAGGACTTGGCGTTCAAGCCCCAACACCGGAATGGGGTGCAATGCTAAACGAGGCCAAAAACGTTATGACAACAAATCCTGTACAGATGATTGCACCAGGTGTTGCAATTGTTACGTGCTTTGTAAGTATCCTCATCAGTTAAGCGGCGGAATGCTGCAAAGAATAACCATAGGGCTTGCACTTTCTATGGAACCGACAATTCTTGTCGCCGATGAGCCAACTACGGCAATTGATGCCATAACCCAGTTTGAGATTATGAAAGAATTTGCAAAGATAAAAAATACAGGTAAAACGTCAATGATTTTTATAACCCATTATTTAAGTGTAATTTCCAAAATTGCGGATAGGATTATTGTAATTAACCAAGGAAAGATAGTTGATGAAGGTGTCTTTGTTCATATTACAACTAACCCGAAAGATGAATATACAAAGCAACTGGTTAAAAGCAAATACATGACTTCTTTGCGTTATCATCAAATTCTGGGTAAATGAGGTTCTAATGATTAACTTACAAAATATAAATGTAAGCTTCCGCAAAGGAAACACAAAAAGCATTTTTGGAAAAGAGCGTCAGCAAGTATTAAAGGATGTATCCATGAATGTAGAAGAAGGAGATTGTGTTGGTATTATTGGGGAAAGCGGAAGTGGTAAAAGTACACTTGGGTGTGTAATATGTGGATTATTGAAACCCGACAGCGGAAAGGTTTACGTTAAAAAGCCTATTAGCGTTGTTTTTCAGGATTATTCCACGTCTGTAGATCCAAGATTTACCGTTAATGATATCATAATAGAATCTCTTACGGTAAGAGAAAGACGTGATGGAATAAAACTTAACAAAGACAACGAAGTGTATAGGCTTTTAGAATTGGTAGGGCTTGGGCAAGAGTATATTTTACGCTATCCTCATGAATTAAGCGGAGGGCAGCTACAGAGAATATGTATTGCAAGGGCGGTAGCACTTCAACCTAGAATTATCTTATTTGATGAAGCTATCAGCTCGTTGGATGCCCACACACAGGTTCAGGTTATGGATTTACTTCGGCAGATAAAATTAAAGTATTCCTTAACATATGTATTTATAACCCACGACCTAACTTCAGTAACATATTTATGTAATAAGGTGCTATTTTTGTACAACGGACAAGTGGTTGAAACGTGCAATATAGATGGATTAAGAACAATAAAAAATGAATATGCTAAAAACCTCCTTAATTCTATAATGGATGTCCCTGTTAAATAGGTGTGAACCCAATAAATGTTTCATTATTTAGAAAATGTTATAGTTCCTTTTACATATTAAAACAATGTGACCTCATATACTGATAAAAAAGGGGTTATAACATGTGTACAGCAATGACATTACAATCTGAACAAGGTGAAACATTTTTTGGAAGGACTATGGATTTTTCTTACGATATTCAACCCGAGATTTATATAGTACCTAAAGACTATACATGGAATAGTCACTTGGATATGAGTTTGCTTAGTAATAAATATAGTTTTATCGGAATCGGGCAAAAGCTTGATGGTATTTTAGGGTTTTTTGACGGTGTAAATGAAAAAGGCTTTGCTGCTGCTACATTATTTTTTGCTGGGTACGCACAGTATAATACGCAATTGAGTCATTCAACTTGTAAGCAAATTGCCTCAATTGATTTTCTTCACTATATTTTAGGAAGATGTGAGTCAATAGAAAGCTTGAAAATAGTATTAAACAATATCTC
>JAQVIB010000126.1 GCA_028695945.1 Lachnospiraceae bacterium | reverse complement strand
GGGTAATGTCGCTGTTTGGTATTTCAATTTTAATTACCTGTTCAACCCTTCCACCCAGCTTTTTAATTGCAGTTTCTCCGTCATTTACCTCTTGGGTAACGTCTGGACCTTTAAGGGAAATAAAACCGCCACCAACTTTAACAAATGGTAAGCAATATTCACTTAAAACAGCAAGGTTGGCAACTGCACGAGAAAGGCAGTAATCAAATTTTTCTCTAAGTTCAGTGTTTTGTCCACCATCTTCTGCTCTAGCGTGGATATTATCCACGGTTTCAAGGTTAAGCTGTGTACAAACTTCGTTCAAAAATCCAATTCTTTTGTTTAGGCTATCCAATAAGGTAACTTTAAGGTCTGGTCGCACTATTTTTACTGGTAACCCAGGAAACCCTGCACCCGTGCCAACATCAATTATTGTTGCACCCTCTTCTATATTTACAGCACTAAGTATAGACACTGAATCTGCAAAATGCTTTATAACAACCTCACCCTCGTCAGTTATTGCAGTAAGGTTCATTTTTTCATTCCACTGCAAAAGAAGGCTCTTGTAATCAAAAAATTGCTGTGTCTGTTTTTCGGTAATATCTATGCCCATTTTATTAAGGCTGTCGTTAAGCAATTGCCTGTTATCCATAAATGCCCTCCTCTACAATACTTTCTGCATATTTTCAAGCTCTGTATGCTCTGTTTTTGGCTGTTCTTTTTTTCCTAAAGCGAAATATGGCTTTCTGTTCCACACAACATTTTTAACAGTGTACACCTTATTAATTACAATACGGCGTGCTAACTTGGTTTGCACAAACATCTTTCGTGGCTTAAAATCAAATTTTAGTGTAAAATGTCCTTTACCCATTATGCCTCCCTTTTAATTGTTCAAGATGAATAAGCAAAACTGAAATATCTGCCGGCGACACACCTGCAATTCTTGAGGCATGACCGATGGAAAGCGGTTTTATATTGTTAAGCTTTTGCATTGCCTCAATACGCAAACCTCTTACCTCTGAATAATCTATATTTTCTGGCAGAAGGCGTTTTTCCAGCTTTTTAAACTGCTCAACTTGGTTTAATTGCTGTTTAATGTAGCCTTCGTATTTAATTTGCAGTGCCGCCTGTTCCCACACTTCACGCTCTAACTGTGGTCTTTTGGTATCTATAACGGCAAGCTGTTCATAGCTAAGCTCTGGACGTTTAAGCAAATCGCAAAGCTTTGCACCACTTTTTAATGGCGTTGAGCGGTTTTCGTTTAAAAACTGTTGAACCTCTTCCTTTGGCGTTACTACGGTGTTATTAATACGAGCTTTTTCTTCTGCAACAAGGCGTTCCTTTTCAACAAATTTTTGGTAGCGTTCCTCTGAAATAAGACCAATTTTATAACCCAGTGGTGTAAGCCGCTGGTCGGCGTTATCCTGCCTTAAAAGCAAACGATACTCTGCACGTGACGTCATCATTCGGTAAGGCTCTTTACTGCCTTTTGTAACAATATCGTCAATTAACACACCAATATATGCGTCGGAACGGTCTAAAATAACAGGCTCTTCACCCTTAATATACATTACAGCATTGATACCTGCAATAAGCCCTTGTGCGGCAGCTTCTTCATAACCACTTGTTCCATTGAACTGACCAGCACCAAAAAGCCCTCGAACTGCCTTAAATTCAAGGCTAAGTTTAAGCTGAGTTGCATCAATACAGTCGTATTCAATGGCATAAGCCGTACGCATAAACTGGCAGTTTTCAAGACCTGGCACCGTTCGGTACAGGGCAACCTGAACCTCTTCTGGCAAGGATGAACTCATTCCCTGAACATAAAGCTCGTTGGTATTTTCGCCCTCTGGCTCTATAAAAATTTGGTGCTGAAGCTTATCTGCAAAACGAACCACTTTATCCTCAATTGAAGGGCAATAACGTGGGCCTGTACCCTCTATTACACCAGCATAAAGAGGTGAACGGTGAAGATTCGCCTTAATAATTTCGTGTGTTTTTTCGTTTGTATAAGTAAGGTAGCATGGAACTTGTTCACGAGCAATATCCTCTGCCTTGTTTTCAAAGGAAAAAGGAACAATATCCTTGTCGCCATGCTGTATCTGCATTTTGGAATAATCCACTGTTTTGCTGTCAATTCTGGCTGGAGTTCCTGTTTTAAAGCGATACAGGTTTATTCCATTTTCCATAAGGCTTTGGCTAAGCTCTGTTGCAGCTTTAAGCCCATTTGGACCGCTTTCAATAATGGTTTCCCCGTATAAGCATCTTGCTTTAAGATATGTTCCTGCCGCAAGCACAACGCTTTTTGCTTTATACATAGCACCCGATGAGGTTTCAACACCACTAACTGCTCCGCCCTCGGTAAGAAGTTTCGTAACTTCTCCTTGGCGAATAATTAGGTTTGGTATTTGCTCCATGGTCTGCTTCATTGTATCTTTATAGCGGTTTTTATCCGCCTGTGCCCTAAGGGAATAAACCGCAGGGCCTTTTCCCGTGTTAAGCATTTTGGTTTGGATATAGGTTTTATCTATATTTTTCCCCATCTCACCGCCTAACGCATCTATCTCACGCACAAGATGACCCTTACTGCTTCCGCCAATAGAGGGATTACAAGGCATCATGGCTATACTATCTAAATTTATGGCAAACACTATAGTTTTAAAACCAAGGCGTGCAGCTGCCATTGCCGCCTCACAGCCTGCATGGCCGGCACCTACTACTATTACGTCACATTCATCAGCCAAATAAGCTGTCATATTTTTCAACTCCTTCTATATAAAACCTTGGGCGTTGCCCAAACCCACTTGCTTTTTGAAAAAAGCAAGACCAAAAACTTTTATCAAAACCGCATACTTATGCGGTTTTAGATGGGTCAAGGGTGAAACCCTTGTGGGTGTTTGAGGGTAAAACCCTCAAGGTTTTGACTTTATAACCACTCTTACCTCTATTTTCCTAGGCAAAACTGGGAAAATATCCTGTCCAGTAATTCATCATCTACGCTGTCGCCTGTAATCTCTCCAAAATGATTATAAGCCTCTGTTAAATCCATGCTAACAAAATCCACAGGCATACACATGTTAATTGTTTCAATTGCTTTAATCAGACTGTTTTTTGCCGCAAATAAAGAGTTTTGGTGACGTACGTTACTAATTAGTATATCGTTATTTAACTCAATTTCACCGCCAAAAAACATTTCCTTTAAACGTTTAGTCAATTCTTCCATTCCTGTTCCATCTTTGGCAGATACAGAAATTATATTTTCCTTACTTACTATATCACAAATTTCGTTAATGTCTATTTCCTTTGGCAAATCTATTTTATTTAATATAACAATTGCCTTCTTATTTCGAATTATATCCAATATCTGTCTATCTTCATCTGTAATAGAGCGGCTTGTGTCTGCCATCATTAATATAAGGTCTGCTTTGTTGGCATACTCCTTAGATTTTTCAACACCTATTTTTTCAACAGTATCGTGGGTTTCACGAATACCTGCGGTATCCACAATTTTAACAGGCACACCGCCAATATTTATAAATTCCTCCACAGTATCCCTAGTTGTACCGGGGATATCTGTTACTATTGCACGTTCCTCGTCCAAAAGATAATTTAACAGTGAACTTTTTCCTACATTTGGCTTGCCCAAAATTACTGTTGAAATTCCCTCACGAATAATTTTTCCTTTGTCCGCAGAATCAATAAGTTTTTGAGTCTTTTCCAAAATTTCAGTTGCCCTAGCCCTTAAAATATCATAGGTTTCCTCTTCAATATCATGTTCGGGATAATCTATGGAGGCCTCTATGGTGGCAATAGCTGTTAACAATGTATCTCTAAGATCTCTAACAGTTTTTGTTATACTACCCTCCAACTGATTCACGGCACTTTGCCTGCCAAGGTCGGTTTTGGCATTAATAATATCAATTACAGCCTCCGCCTGTGTTAAATCTATACGTCCATTAAGAAAAGCACGTTTGGTAAACTCACCTTGCTCTGCAAGCCTTGCCCCTGCGTTAACACAGACCTCCAAAACCTTTTGACATGCCTGTGTTCCGCCGTGGCAATTTATTTCAACAACGTCATCACGAGTATAGGTTTTTGGTGCACGCATAATGCTTACTAAAACCTCATCAACAACATTGTTATTAGCAGGATTTTTTATATATCCAAAGGATATGGTGTGGCTTTCCTTTTTAGTTAAATCTGCTCCGGTAAAAAGTTCATTTGCAAGGTCAATGCATCCATTTCCACTAACACGCACTATTCCAATACCACCATTTCCCGCAGGTGTGGATATGGCTGCGATAATATCATCTAAGCTTGTTGCCTTCATAAAAAAACCTCCTTTCTTCAAAAAGACCGTGGGACAAATTAATCCCACGGTTGATTATAGTTAATGCCTAACTTTGGAACAATCCAAAATCATTATCTTAAGTCAATTACAACATTTCTGAAAGGCTCATCACCTTCAGAATATGTAGCTACATAACGGTTGTTCTGTAAGCTTGAGTGTATGATTCTTCTTTCGTATGGGTTCATAGGTTCAAGCACTACCTTTTGCCCTGTTTGTCTTACCTTTTTAGCAAGATTGTAAGCAAGTGATTCCAGCGTATCTTTTCTTCTTTGGCGATAATTTTCTGTATCAATTGTAATGCTAAGGTATGGTGCATTGCCCTTGTTAACCACAAGATTAACTAAATATTGTATAGAGTCCAAGGTTTGTCCTCTTTTACCAATAAGAATACCCATATCTCCGCCTGTTAAATTAATAAACAGCTGTTTATCTTTAAGTTTAGTTTCAATGTTAACAACAATACCCATAGCTAAGAACATTTCACGCAAAAACTCTTTTGCTATTCTTTCAGGGTCAAACTTAACTTTTGCCTTAACTACTGCATCTTTACTTCCAAAACCCAAAAATCCTTTTGAACCTTCTTCAATCACTTCATATTCAATGTCTTCCAACGAAGAAACCTTCAATTCCTTCATTATTTCTTCCAGTACTTTTTCAACGGACTTTCCCGATTTTTGAATCTCATCCATCTCTTAAAGAACCTCCTTCGACTCTTTAGCGTCTTTTGACCTGAAATATTTATTTAATAACACAGTTTGACCTACCTGAATAAGGTTACTTATTGTCCAGTAAATGCCAATACCACCAGGCATTGTTATACACATACCGCCCATCATAATAGGCATCATTATATTCATAGATTTCATCATCTGCATTGATGGGTCCTCGCCACCAGACTGTACTGATTTTTTTGTCATAACAGCCGTAGATAAATAAGTTGTAAAACCTGCCAAAATAGGTATTATAATGCCAGGGAATGTAAAACCAACTTTACTAATCATACTTATACCCATAAAGGTTTCAATGCTTGATTTTTGTGCAAGCAATGGTGTAAGCTGTGCTGCATAGTCACCAGCAGATGTAAGAACTGTGTTCCACTCTGTTGCTGTAAGCATATTTATAAGCTTAACCATATCTGTAGTGCTGGCAACATCAATATCTACTTTGTGTGCAACTATCATGTCTGTAAGTATGTCCAAACGCAACTGTACAGGAATTGAAATTAAAACGTCTGCAATTGCATGATAATTAGCACCAACAACATCTATATAAATATACGCCTGTTGGAAAATGTAGAAAAGTGCATACAAAATAGGCAACTGAATAAGCATAGGCAAACAACCGCCCATCATATTTACATTGTTGTCTTTTTGAAGCTTTTGCATTTCCAAAGCCATTTTCTGTTGGCTTTCGGCATCTTTTTTCCCTTCAAATTTTTTCTTAATCTTATTCATCTCAGGCTGAAGCTTCTGCATTTTATAATTAGACTGCTGAGATTTATACATAAGCGGAACTAAAACAACCTTTACCAAAATAGTAAAAAGAATTATGGCAATACCTAGTGAATTAGACTGAATTACACCATAAATTAAATTAAACACCGCATTGTAAATAACACCCAAAAATTTTGCTATAGGTCCAACAATCATACCAGGTTGTCGAGTTCCTATAGCCAAGGCTACAAGTCCTCCTGTTGATAAGGTTTCTATCACTTTTTTTCCTCCTCAAACAAATAGAATTATTTCGATTTTTATGGAACAGGGTCGTATCCACCCTTATGCAGCGGATGGCATTTCAAAATTCGTCTTACGCTAAGGTAGCCTCCTTTAAGTGCACCATATTTAACAATTGCTTCATAGGCGTACTGAGAACAGGTTGGTGTAAACCTGCAGCAGGCTCTTTTATAAGGCGATATAGCTGTCTGATAAAATCTGATTAGCA
>JAQVIB010000125.1 GCA_028695945.1 Lachnospiraceae bacterium | reverse complement strand
CGCAGCCCGCTGCGGGGTGTTCGCCAAGAGCGATATCCAGCCCCTTTTGAACGACGGGGCTGCCCCGGAGGATATCGCCGCTTCCATCTTCCAGGCGGTGGTGGTGCAGACGGTGAGCGGCCTGGCCATTAGACCACCTTGTTGGGGTGCCTTTGCTTACAAATTACTACCGTGAAAAGTATGGTGACGAGCTTGATAATTTTGTTGCAGTGTCACCAGACCTTGGCAGTGTAGGCAGAACAAGAGCATTTGCAACAAAGTTGGAAATTCCTATTGCAATTATTGATAAAAGAAGACCTAAGGCAAATGTGTCTGAAATTATGAACATAATTGGTAATGTTGAGGGCAAGAAGGTAATTCTTGTTGACGATATGATTGATACTGCAGGTACTATTACAAACGCAGCTATTGCCCTTAAAGAAAGAGGTGCAATTGAAGTTGATGCTTGTTGTACACATGCTGTTCTTTCTGGCCCAGCTATTGAAAGAATTGAAAATTCTCCAATTTCTGAATTGCTTGTGCTTAACACAATCAGCCTTTCACCAGAAAAGAAGTTAAATAAAATTATTGATCTTTCAGTTGCAAAGATTTTTGCAGAAGCAATTAATCGTATTCATGAAGGTACATCAGTTTCTAAATTATTTGATTAATATTAAATTTGGGTAGACCTACATTGGTTTCTATTCATAAAATGATTAGGGTGTCGTTGTTATTAACAAAGGCACCCTTGATTTTCTATTAAGGTTACTTACTTTATTGCTAAATTGTTTGAATTAATAAATATATAAATAACTTAATGTAAAATTTCAGTAAAATAAATGTAATGCTTAAGTGACTTTGTAATTTTATTAACAATTAAAAATTCGAAATACACTTAAATTGTGGCAATGATGCGTATATAATGGTGGTATAGTGGTAATGCCAAAGAATTAGAGTTATTTTTTTAACAATAAGTACACTTTTCTATTGACAAATATTTAACTATATTGTATTCTGTTATTAGAGTTTATTTTGGATTTTATATCCAATAAAAATAATCTGATTTTGTGGATATAATAAAGCTGATAATATAGTTTAGGAGGAATTTATAATGAAAATTGCATTTTATGATACCAAGGAATACGATAGAATTTGGTTTGAAAAGCTTGCTGTTGAATATGGACATGAAATAGTTTTTTATGAAAGTAGATTTATTGCGGATACTGCAATTCTTGCAAATGGTTGTGATGTTGCTTGTTTATTTGTTAATGACGTTATAGATGAAAAATCCATAAATATGCTTAGTGATATGGGTATTAAAGCAATTCTTTTAAGGTGTGCGGGATACGACAACATTGACCTTAAAGCATGTGAAGGCAAAATAACTGTTATGAGAGTACCAAGTTATTCGCCTACAGCAGTTGCTGAGTATGCAGCGGCACTTTTTCTTACACTTAACAGAAAAACTCACAAAGCATATACAAGAACCCGTGAATTTAATTTTAAAATTAGTGGTCTTATGGGTATGACTTTAAGAGGGAAAACAGCAGGGGTTGTTGGTACGGGCAAAATAGGAAAGGTTATGGTTGAAATTCTGAAGGGATTTGGAATGACTGTAATTGCCTATGACCCATACCCAGACACATCACTTGACGTTGATTATGTTACACTGGATGAACTGCTTAAAAACAGTGATGTTATTACTTTGCATTGCCCACTTTCACCTGAAACAAGATATATAATAAATAAAAACAGCATTTCAAAAATGAAAGACGGTGTATTTTTGATTAATACATCAAGAGGTGGTCTTGTGGATACACAGGCACTTAATGATGGATTGCGTTCAAACAAGTTTACAGGTGTTGCTTTGGACGTTTATGAGGAAGAAGATGAATATTTCTTCGAGGATCGTTCAAATGATATTATTAAGGATGATGAGCTTATCAAGCTTATGGCTTATCCTAATGTGCTTATCACATCGCATCAGGCATTTTTTACAAATGAAGCGTTGGAAGCAATTGCAAGAACAACTTATGATAACTTAAAAGCATTTATAGATGGAGCACCACTAGAAAATGAAGTAAAATATCAGCCAAAATAATAGACAAAAAACTTAATATACATTACAATGAAATGGCTCCTAAGTTTAACTGGGAGCCATTTGCTATGTTCAAATGTACGGAGGTGTAAAAATGAAATTGATTGTAGGTCTTGGAAATCCAGGAAAAAATTATGCAGGAACTAAGCATAACGTGGGGTTTGAGGTAATAGATTTAGTTGCAAAGGGAATAGGTACAAATGTTAATAAAGTTAAGCATAAGGCCATGGTTGGCGATGGATTTATAGGTGGTGAAAAAGTTATTTTGCTAAAGCCGCAAACTTTTATGAACCTAAGCGGAGAAAGTGTTAAAGAAGCGACGGTTTTTTACAAAATACCTATTGAAGATATTGTTATAGTTTATGATGATATAAGTTTGCCCGTTGGGGCAACCCGTATACGTGAAAAAGGCAGTGCAGGTGGTCATAATGGCATGAAAAATATTATTGCTCATTTAGGAACAGATAATTTTACACGAATACGTGTGGGCATTGGTGCAAAACCTAATGGATGGGATTTAGCAGATTATGTGCTAAGCCGTTTTGACAAGGATGATGAGCCTCTTATTTTGGCAGGATATGAAAGAGCCGCAAAGGCTGTGGAAATACTTGTAAAAGAGGGAACACAGGCGGCTATGAACAAAACCAATGTAACGGCAAAGGGCGATGCGAAAAAACAGTAATAAAGGTTTTGTTTTTGCAGAAAGAAAAGAGATGATTTAGTTGAATGCACTTATAGCACCCCTTTTAGGGCTTTCAAGTTTTAAAAACCTTTTAGAGGATATAAAAGCAAAGAATACTCCTGTGCTTTTAACAGGGGTTATTGATGTGCAAACAGTGCATCTTATTGCAGGCGTTGAAAGCTGCGTTAACGCACCTAGCCTTATTGTTGTAGAAAATGAGCTAAAGGCAAAAGGAGTTTACGAGGATATTCGGTTTTTCAATAAAAACGCAATGTACTATCCTGCGAGAGACTTTATTTTTTATAGTGCTGATGTGCATAGCCGAGAAACTGACATGCAAAGGGCAAAGGTAGTGGATGCTCTTATCAAAGATAAACGTCCTACTGTTATACTTTCAGTGGAAGCACTTTTTGACAGACATGTTACAAAAGAAGCTTTCGCAAAGCACATAATAACCATTAACGAAGGGCAGGTAGTTGAAGTTGAAAAGCTGATTGAAAGCTTGGTATTTATAGGCTATGAACGAACCGAACTTGTAGAAGGTGCAGGTCAGTTTTCTGTGCGTGGCGGTATTATAGACATATTTTCACCTGTGGAAGAAACGGCAGTGCGTATTGAAATGTGGGATGACGAAATAGATTCCATACGAACTATGGATTGTTATTCACAGCGTTCCTTAGAAAAAATTAAAAGCACTGAATTTTTCCCAGCAGACCAGATTGTTTATGAAGAAAAGGAATTAGAAAATGCCATTTTGTTGCTTGAAAAGGAGTATAAGAAAACTCGTACGTCTTTTTTGAAAAAAGAAATGTCCGAGGCTATAGAGAAGCTTGATGAACATGTTGGCGAGGCTATAGAAAAGCTTAGAACCCAAAAGCATATAACAGGTGCAGGCAGTTTTATAGAATATTTTTATGATGATACAGTAAGCATTCTTAGTTACATGCCACAGGATACTGTTATCTTTTATGATGAACCACAGCGTATTTCAAATCAAGCAGAAAGTGTTTTTAAGCAATTTGCTGAAAGTATTAAAAACCGAATAGAAAAGGGATATATGCTGAAAAAAGAAAGTAGTATCATATTCGATTATAATGATGTGCTTAAAATGGCAGAAAGTTACAGACAAGTTGTTTTAACTACCATAACCAAAACTGTTCGGGAATTTAACATTAAGGATATTATTAGTTTTGCAGTTAAAAGTACATCTGCGTTTAATAACCAAACCAATCTGTTTTGCGAGGAAATTACTGAACTAAAGAAAGATGGCTATAGCGTTTTGGTTCTTACAGGAAGTCAAAGCCGTGGAGAAAGACTTATAAAAGAATTGTTTGAGCAAGGTATTACAGCAGGATTTATAGAAAACTTAAATGATGCACAAATTTCGCCTGGTACAGTAAGTGTAGCAAGGGGAAGCCTTAGCCGTGGGTTTGAATACCAGAATATTAAACTTGCGGTTTACAGTGACCATGAACTTTTTGACGAAAAAACCAGAAAAAAAGCAAGAAAGAAAAAGAAAACAGCAGCTTCAATTGAAAGCTTTACAGACCTTAAGATTGGCGACTATGTTGTTCACCAAAGCCACGGTATAGGTGTGTTCAGAGGCTTGGAAAAAATTGTTGTTGATGGTGTAAACAAGGACTATTTAAAAATAAGCTATTCAGACGGCGGAAGTCTTTTTGTTCCTGTTAACCAGATGGACGCAATTCAAAAATATATTGGCAGTAATGCTGAACATGTGAAGCTTAATAAGCTTGGTGGACAGGACTGGGGCAAGGCAAAAGCCAAGGTTCGTGCGGCGGTTGCTATTTTAGCACAAGACCTAATTAATCTGTATGCTAAGCGTCAGGCGGCAGTTGGATACAGATATTCTGAAGATAATTTATGGCAGAAGGAATTTGAAGAAACATTTCCATTTCAGGAAACCGATGACCAGCTTATAGCCATTGAAGATGTAAAAAAAGACATGGAAAGTCCAAGGGTGATGGACAGACTTGTTTGCGGTGATGTTGGTTATGGAAAAACTGAGGTTGCTATACGTGCCGCATTTAAGGCAGTGCAGGATGGAAAACAAGTGGCATACCTTGTGCCTACAACCATTCTTGCCCAACAACATTTTAATACTTTTTGCCAAAGAATGAAGGATTATCCAGTAAAAGTAGCTCTGATGAGCCGTTTTAGAACGCCAAAACAGCAAAAAGAAACAATTAAAGAATTGGAAAAGGGTTTTGTGGATATAGTTATAGGTACACACAGAATTTTATCTAAGGACGTTAAATTTAAAGATTTGGGCATGGTTATTGTGGACGAGGAGCAAAGGTTTGGAGTTGCCCATAAAGAAAAATTGAAAGCCATGAAGGAAAATCTTGATGTGCTTACTCTAACCGCTACACCTATTCCTCGTACACTTCACATGAGCCTTTCAGGTATTCGTGATATGAGTGTTTTGGAAGAGCCACCGCAGGAAAGACACCCTGTACAGACCTATGTTATGGAAAATGACCCTGAGTTCGTGAAAGATGCAATAAAAAGGGAACTTGCACGTGGTGGACAGGTATATTATCTTCATAACCGAGTTGACAGCATTTCTCAAGAGGCATATAAGCTGCAAAAGCTGGTTCCAGAAGCAACCATAGCCTATGCCCATGGGCAGATGACAGAACGAGAGCTTGAAGTAATTATGAAGGACTTTATTGAGGGCGAAATTGATGTATTGGTATGTACAACAATTATAGAAACTGGATTGGATATTCGAAATGTTAACACAATGATTATTCAGGATGCAGATAGAATGGGTTTAAGCCAGCTTTATCAGCTTAGAGGTCGTGTTGGCAGAAGTAATCGTATAGCCTACGCCTATCTTATGTACCGCAGGGACAAGGTGCTTACAGAGGTTTCTGAAAAAAGGTTGCAGACTATTAAGGAGTTTACCGAGTTTGGTTCTGGTTTTAAAATAGCTATGAGGGATTTGGAAATTAGAGGTGCGGGAAATCTTTTGGGTGCACAACAGCATGGTCATATGGAAAGCGTTGGCTATGATATGTATTGCAGGCTATTGGACGAGGCCGTTAAGGAACTTAGAGGCGAAGCGGTTGAACAGGAATTTGAAACAACAATAGACCTGAACATTAATGCATATATTCCACCGTTTTATATTAAAAACGAGGAACAAAAGTTGGAGATTTATAAGAAAATTTCTGTTATTGCTAATGCAGATGATTATTTTGATGTTCAAGAAGAAATTGAGGATAGATATGGCAATTTGCCTAAAAGTGTGCAAATGCTTTTGGAAATTGTTTTGCTTAAGGTGGAGGCTCATAAACTGGATATTATATCTATAGCACAAAAACAAACAAATATTTTAGTTACTTTCAGAGGTGATGCAAGCCTTGACCCATCTGTTATAATAAAAGTAGTAGCAAAAAATCCAAGGCGTTACTTGTTTACATCAGCAACAAATCCATATATTACAATAAAAACAGGTGATATGTCAGGAATGGATATTTTTGCCTGTATTAGAGGTTTGATTGATGAAATTAATTCA
>JAQVIB010000124.1 GCA_028695945.1 Lachnospiraceae bacterium | reverse complement strand
ATACATATTAATCTCTTCAATTATTACGTTAAGTTCCCTTTTAATGTCGTTGTCACTGAATTTTGAATTAAGAAACATGTCGCTTAATACATCAAGGGCAATATGAAAATGTTTATCTAAGGTTCTTGTATGATAACAAGTATATTCTTTTGTAGTATAGGCATTTATTTGCCCTCCAACGGCATCCATTTCCTCGGCAATATCCCTTGCTGTTCTATTTGCAGTTCCTTTAAACATCATATGTTCTATATAATGAGAAATACCATTAAGCTGCTTGCTTTCATTTACAGAGCCATTTTTAACCCAAATGCCAAGTGATATACTTCGAACATATGGTATTTCCTCCAAAATTACTCTAAGTCCATTTGAAAGCTCTTTAATTTCAACCATAAAACACCTCCTAGTTCACTAATATTCTTTCTAGTTTTGCGTATTTAATACACTGCAAAAACGGAAAGCCTATTGGCTCTCCGCTGATATGCAACTAATTAATTATACTTCATGAAATTTATCTAGCAAAGTTCATTTTATTCAGTAATAGCATCTTTAATAGAAAGATTAAGTCTGCCCTGTTTATCAATTTCAAGAAGTTTAACAGATACTAAATCGCCTTCTTTAAGCACATCCTCAACCTTATTAACTCTTTCTTTTGCAATTTTAGAAATATGAACAAGACCTTCTTTACCAGGTGCAATTTCAACAAATGCACCAAAATCCATAAGTCTTGTTACTTTTCCAGGATAAATTGTTCCAGGAACTGGTACCATAGTTATAGCACGAACTCTTTCTACAGCAAGCTGCATTTTTTCATCGTCCTCACCTTTTATGAATACTCTGCCATCGTCTTCTGTATCTATTGAGCAACCTGTTTCTTCAATAATCTTTTTAATATTCTTCCCTCTTGGGCCAACAAGGTCACCAATTTTGTCAACATCAATTGTAAGAGTAACAATTTTAGGTGCAAATTTAGAAAGATTTTTTCTAGGCTCTGCAATACATTTAAGCATAACTTCATCAAGAATAAAATCTCTTGCACGCTTTGTTTGCTCAAGTGCTTGTTCAATCATTTTGAAGGTAAGACCTTTAATCTTCATATCCATTTGAATAGCTGTGATTCCTTCATGTGTTCCAGCAACCTTAAAGTCCATATCGCCAAAGAAATCTTCAAGACCTTGAATATCAGTCATCATAATGAAATCATCGTCAGTTTCGCCTGTAACAAGACCAACTGAAATGCCCGCAACAGGTGCTTTAATAGGTACACCAGCAGCCATAAGTGAAAGTGTTGAACCACAGATGCTAGCCTGACTTGTTGAGCCGTTTGAGCTTAAAATATCAGAAACAAGACGAATAGCATATGGGAAATCTTCCGCACTTGGAATAACAGGAAGAAGAGCTCTTTCACCTAAAGCACCGTGACCAATTTCTCTACGGCCAGGGCCTCTTGATGTTTTAGCCTCACCAACAGAGAACCCAGGGAAATTATAGTGGTGCATATATCTTTTTGTAGTTTCAGTTGTGTCAAGTCCATCAAGACGTTGAATTTCTGCCATTGCACCTAAAGTAGTAACTGTAAGTGCTTGTGTTTGACCTCTTGAGAAAAGTGCAGAACCATGAGTTCTTGGTAAAATATCAACCTCAGCTGAAAGTGCACGAATTTCTTCAATACCACGACCGTCAGGACGTTTGTGGTCTTTTAAAATCATACGTCTAACAGTCATCTTTTCAAATTTGTAAATAGCATCACCAATTAATGTTTCAATATCGGCGTCCTCGCCAACAATTTGAATAAGCTTTTCAGTTAAATTTTCGGATACTTCTGCTTTAATAGCGGAGATTTTAACATCTCTTTCTTGCTTTTTATCTGTGAAAACTGCTTCTTCCATACGATTATCTGTAATATATTCGCAGATAAAGTGGTAAGCCTCTTCGTTAATTACATATTCTTCGTATTTCTGTTTTTCCTTGCCTTCTTTTTCAACAATTGTGTTTATGAAGTCAACAATTTTAATATTTTCTTCATGTGCAAGGTGAATTGCCTTCATCATAACATCGTTAGGAACAATGTTTGCACCTGCTTCAATCATCATAATTTTGTCGGCCTTGGAAACAACTGTAAGTGTAAGGTCTGTAATGTCTCTTTGGGCAGAATCAGGGTTTACAATAAGTTCTCCATTTATAAGACCAATATTTGATGAAGCAACAGGGTCTGTAAATGGAATGTCTGAAATGGAAAGGGCAATTGAAGCACCAATCATAGCTGCAATTTCAGGCTGACAATCCTGGTCAACAGATAAAACTGTTGCTACAATAGCAACGTCATTTCTGTAATCCTTAGGGAAAAGAGGTCTAATTGGTCTGTCAATACATCTTGAAGTAAGGATAGCCTTTTCTGATGGTCTTCCCTCTCTTTTAATAAATCCTCCAGGGATTTTGCCTACAGAATATAATCTTTCTTCATAATCAATGCTTAATGGGAAAAAATCAATTCCTGCTCTAGGTTTTTCTGATGCTGTTGCTGTAACAAGCACTGCAGTATCACCATAACGGATAATTGCAGCTCCGTTAGCAAGCTCTGCTACCCTTCCTATTTCTACTGATAATTCACGTCCTGCAAATTGTGTTGAGTAAGTTCTGAACATTATAACTCTCCTTTTTTTTAAAACTTTATCTTCTGCTTTCTCTAACACCATAGATCTTCAGTTTAAGGTACGAATATATCATGCCCAAAACTGGAAACCTATAGTGTTTTTTAATACAACAATAGAGAGGACCCAAAATCCTCTCTATTATTAACAAATTCGGAATTACTTTCTTAAGTTTAATTCTGCAATAAGTTCACGGTATCTTGTGATATTCTTGTTTTTAAGATAGTTAAGAAGACCTCTTCTCTGACCAACAAGCATTAAAAGACCTCTTCTTGAATGGTGGTCTTTTTTGTGCATTTTAAGATGGTCTGTAAGATGTGAGATTCTTGCTGTTAGAAGTGCAACCTGAACCTCTGGTGAACCTGTATCACCAGGTGTTCTGCCGTATTTTGCAATAATTTCCTCTTTGTTTATAGTTGCCATTTTGTTTCCTCCTTAATAAATAATAATATTATCGCCATAAGCTAAGTATTGGTTGGAGAATCCACAAACCGAGCCATGGTTCACAACCAAGATAGTTTATCATACATTGTAACAAGTTTCAAGGCCTATTTAATATTTTGATGCCCAATGTTTAAAATCATCTGTAAGAAAATAATTCTTTGCACTTTGTGCATCCGCTGCAAGCTGATGTTGTAAATCATCTACGCTTGGAAATTTCTGTTCTTGTCGTATAAAATGGAAAAAATAAGTTTTAATATATTCTCCATAAACTACCTTTTTAAAATCAAAAAGGTATGTTTCAACAATCTTAACTGAGCCATTTACTGTTGGATTTATTCCAACATTTGTAACTCCAAAATACATTTTGCCATTGTATAAACTTTTTGTTGCATATACACCATTTGGCGGAAAAAGCTTGTTTGGGTCAGCAATAATGTTTATTGTTGGAAAACCAATTGTTCTGCCAAGCTGTTTTCCTTTAACTACTTCACCATAAATAAAGTATGGCATAGTTAAAAGATTGTTGGCAAGACTAATGTCTTTGTCAACAAGTGCTTTTCTTACTCGGGTACTGCTTACCCTTTCGTTTTCATACATCACAGGTGGAACGTAAATAACCTTTACTCCATAGTCATTTCCAAGCTTCATTAAAAGCTTATAGTCACCCTTCTGTTTTGCACCAAACTTATAATTTTCGCCTACTACAAGCACTTTACATCTTAACTTCTTAAAAATAAGTTCAACTGCAAACTTTTCTGGCTCCATAGCAGCAAAATCTCTATCAAAAGGATATTCAATGTATACATCCACGCCCATTTCTTCAATGGACAGCTTTTTTTCATCAGGCCCCATTATAAGTGCCTTATGCTCTCTATTTTCAAAAACAAACATAGGGTGCGGATAAAATGAAAACACAACTGACCTAAGGCCTTTTTCTTTGGCTTCACTTAAAGTAGTTGAAATAAGCTGTCGGTGACCTAAATGTATACCATCAAAGTTACCTAGAGTAACTGCCGTATCCACAGTTTGGTCTATGTTGTGGTTTGTTATATGCTCCATACTAATGCCCCTTTTAGAATTACAAAAGTATTTTTAAAGGTTTAATGCAAACCTTATTCTTCTCATCGTCGTTTATTACGGTGAATATACCAACAAGGGTATTTTCACTATCGTAGGCAGTAACTGTATCGCCAACCGCATATGGCTGATCACTGCTTTTAAGGAAATAATCATATATTTTACATCCGTTATGTAAAAGCTTGTCTCCTCTTCCGTCTACAAAAATACGGTTATAAGTGCTAAGTGCTTTTTCCATAGGTAATAAAACACTTTCTATATCTCCATTTTCACAAATTTCTTTAAGTTTCTCAAGTGTAATTGCATTGTCTAATTTAAAATTTCCACTTCTTGTACGCAATAGTTTCGACATATGCCCGCCGCAACCCAATTCCTTGCCAATATCAGCACAAAGAGTACGTATATAAGTACCTTTTGAGCAAGTCACAAGAATTTCCACTTCATTTGGTGGAATAAACCTTGTTATTTCTATATTTTCAATATAAATTTTTCTTGCTGCTCGTTCAACCTCTTTGCCTTCTCTTGCCAGTTCATAAAGCTTTTTGCCTTTTATTTTTATGGCAGAATACATCGGTGGAATTTGCAAAACTTCGCCTGTAAATTTGCTTACTGCAATACGTATTTTTTCCTCATTAAATTCAACGGGTTTAGTTTCAATAACTTCACCCATATGGTCCTCGGTTGTGGTTGTTTTCCCAAGGGTAAGTTGGGCTAAATACTGTTTATCTGCCGCCATAATATAGTCAGCAAGCTTTGTTCCACGCCCAACGCATACTGGCAAAACACCTTCTGCCTCAGGGTCAAGAGTACCAGTATGCCCAACCTTTTTTTGATTTATTGTTCGTCTTACAACTGCAACCACATCATGCGAGGTAAAGCCTTTTTCTTTATAAATATTTATTATACCGTCCAAGGCACATCCTCCTTAAAGCTGTTTTTCAATTTCAGAAAGTACATCTTTCAGTATTTTCTCAGCATTCCCTTTTATAGTGCATCCTGCCGCACGAACATGACCGCCACCACCAAATTTAGTTGAAATTTCACTTACATCAACTAGGTCGTCACTTCGCATACTTACCTTAAATGTTCCAGGTTCTTTTTCATATATAAATACAGATGCCACCGTATTATTAACACCCTTAATAAAGCTTGAAATTTCAGAAAGCTCGTCACTTGTAACACCGCATTTCTTTATTTCTTCAGCAGTAACAATGCTTGTAACAATTCGTCCGTCAAAAGCTTCTTTAAGGTTGCAAAGTGCTATACCCATAATTTTTGCCTCACCAAATTTACGACTATGAAAAATCGTATTGTAAATTTTGGTAAAGTTAAAATCGTATTCCATAAGCTCTGAAACGATTGCCATGGTTATTGGGCTTGTGGATGAATGACGGAAACCGCCTGTGTCGAAAACAATACCAGCATAAATTGCCGCAGCAATGTCAGCATTTATTGGTGCATAATTATATATGAACTGAAAAATAATTTCGCTGGCAGAGGATGCCTCATCGTCCACATAGTTTTGTTTTGCAAAAAAAGTATTGCTTATGTGGTGGTCTATATTTATAGTGTAAAGAGTTTCATCAAAAAGTTTACCATTTTTGCCGAGTCTTTCCTTGTCCCCGCAGTCTACTGCAATATAAAGGTCTGGAAGATATTCTTCATCAACTTCTGTAACAACAAGACCTCCTGTTGGTATTACTTGAAAATTTTCAGTATATCCCTCTAAAATAACCACAACATCTTTTCCTAACTCGGCAAGAGACATAGCAAGAGCACAGCATGCACCAATAGCATCGCCGTCGGGACTGGTATGTCCCGAAATAGCGATGCTTTGACTAAGTTCTATGGTCTGACGCAATTCATCGAATGTATTATTCATCTGAACCACCTTCTGCTCTATTTCCTTTAGAAATTTCATTAATTAGTGCATTCATTCTAACTGAATATTCAACTGAATTGTCAAGCTTAAAAAGAAGTTCTGGCGTATTTCTTAAATTCACACGTTCGGCAAGCAGATGCCTTATATATCCGCCCGCATTTTTAAGACCTTTCATTACTCCATCTTTTTCTTCATCATTGCCTAAAACAGAAATAAAAACTTTGCAATATTTAAGGTCGCTTGTAGTTTCCACTCTTATTACGCTTGTAAGG
>JAQVIB010000123.1 GCA_028695945.1 Lachnospiraceae bacterium | reverse complement strand
TTTAAGTATAACTCCACCACCGCTAATTGCTGTGTTTATTTTATCAACGTCAAAGGTAGAAGTTATTTTAAACTCTGCACTTTGACCAACTGCAAATTTACTTAAATATGCATCTGCAAATTTGCTGCTTAAAACAACAATGTAGCCGTTTTCAGGGATTGTAACCGTTTCACCTTTAGCTGAAATTTTTACAATTTTCCCTTCCTCAACAACAATTTTTGTAAGGTCGCTAAATCTTCCATCAATAGCTTTGGTGTCTGTGCAAAGATTTCTGTCTATATACACAGGATAAATCATTTGCGTGATGGTATTAATTCCTGCGAATTCGAAGTAAGAATTGCCATCTGCATAAAACTCCATATGGTTTTTAAGGTAATCGAAATATCCTTGTCCGTTAATATCTTCAAAATATGTACCAAACTGAATTCCACTTAAATTTTTGTCTGTATCCATGGATACAACTTTACCATTGGCTATATTGGTACCAAAGCCAGCTGAATATTTTCCTGTCATTCCAAAATATGCTGAATTAACCCCTGCAATTGCATTGGAATCATTTAAAAGCTTGCCCACTTTTTCTCTAAGTCCTGGCTCAGTTTTGGACTGAACTGGTTCAACAGATATATTACTATTGGTTAAATCTACAGTAATCTTGTATATATCCAACCAACCTTCCTCTGTAAGTCTATTCATTTTTTCATATGTAACTCCTTTAGCAACCTTCTCAGTTGTAACCTGTTGGTAAAGGGTGGTTGCACCAAATGCAACTGTAGTGTAAGCCAGAATAGTTCCAGCTAATGCCGTAACCACAACAATTCTTTTTAATACATTAGTTTTCATTTATTTTCTCCTTCGTTGTATATCTGTCAAATTACATTATGTACTATTTAATTTCATAACCGCCTTTAATAATGAACCACGCTTCTTTGCTTGTAACAGCAGCCCCACGGCCATCAGCTCTTGGTACAATAATTAAATGGTTTTTTGCCAACTCTGTGCCATTAAAGTATTCTGCACCTGTAGATGTATCAATAATTCCGTCTACGCCCGTGCAATAACTAATAGCACTTCCGCTTCTTAAAATGATTTCTGCGCCCTCCTTGCCAACAACTATCTGTCCCTGTGTTGCCTGAACAGGTTCAAAGGCAAGTCCTCCACTTCCATCGGTAGTTCCCATGTCTTTAATCTGAGCCATAACATTATCTACTATTCTCTGCTC
Organism: Lachnospiraceae bacterium; assembly: GCA_028695945.1. GTDB lineage: Bacteria > Bacillota > Clostridia > Lachnospirales > Anaerotignaceae > UBA8514. The sequence goes on along the minus strand of JAQVIB010000123.1, from coordinate 5,134 downwards.
GTTAATAGATGTTCCTGTTGAAGTAACGCTAGTATTTAGAATTCCAAGCAAATTAGCTATAGATTCGTCAACATAGCTTTTGGTAACTATGGGGTCTGCACTAGAACCAGGGTCTACATTTGATGCTGCCCCAACGGAGTAAATTGTACCAGCCACAATTAATGTGGTAACTGTGGCAAAAACAGCGACCTTTTTATTAATTCCCATATATTAATCCTCCCGAATATAAATTTCCTTCAACTGAAAATATTTACAAAAAACCTTATGTACTTAAACAATGATAGCATAAATTTATACTTTTATCTCCTTTTTTACCAATTTTTAATAAAATTGTAACTTAAGAAGGTAATAAAATAAGGTAGTATGTAAAAAGACCGATTTATTAGGAAAAAGTTCCAAAATAATCGGTCTTTTGGCTATCAAAACTTTGATTTAAAGTTGTAAAAAACTAATTTTCAAAAATTCTAGGCTCCATAGCATTTTATTACAAAAATGCCCAGACCAAATACAACCATGGCGTTTGCTTAGAAAAATTTTTTCACTGCACTACCACCCATGTAACTGCACAAGTCACCCTGAACAAAACCTTTTTCAGCCATTTCCGCCTCAATTTCATCCCTTATTTTCCACCAGCTTTCGTTCCAGTTGGCAAACAAGGTATTCTCTTTAGGTGCTCGTCCAATAATCCTTTGTACATAAACCTTTGGTGATAAATACCTCAAAAAAGTAATTACACGTTTTTTGTATTCTTCAGAAGAACATAGAATAAATTCATTATTTTTATACTGCACCGCCATTTCTGTACCTTCAACAATGTATAGTGCATGAAGCTTTATGAAATCCGTTTTAAGAACAGATACTACTTTTGCCGCCTCAATTACATCCACCATATTATCCCATGGAAGATTAACTATAAGGTGCGTACAAATTTTAAATCCGTATTGTTTAATTAAAGTCATTGCCTCAATATATTCCGCAAGACTATGTCCACGGTTAATTTTTTCTAAAGTGTGGTAATTGGTGCTTTGAAGTCCAAGCTCCACAGTTATTTCTATTCCTTTTTCAACCTCAATTAACTTAAGCACATCTAGATATTCTTTTCTTATACAATCTGGCCTTGTTGAAACGGCAATTTCAACAATATTTTCCTCTGATGCCTGTTTCATATAGTTTTCAAATTCATCTAATGGCAAAAATGTATTTGTAAAATTCTGAAAATACGCAATAAATTTATTAGCTTTATATCTGCCGCCAATGTACTCCATATTTGCTTTAAGCTGCTCCTTAATTAAAAGAGTGCCGGATAGATTTTCGAATCCGGCACCCTTATCATCGCAATAAGTACATCCACCTCTTCCTCCCAATCTGTTAGGGCAGGAAACTGGTATATTAAGCGGCAGTTTATAAACCTTTTCGCCATATCTATTCTTAAGATACTGCGAGTATCGGTTGTAAACATCTCCGCAAATATTCATTATTTCAATTAATAATATATTTTTGTGCGTTAGCTGGGAGCACATCAGCATTAGCACTAACAATCATAGAAAAATCAACATTTTCGTTAACTGAAAAATCCTCAACTTTTTTTAGAAATTCACCAAGTTCTTCTGCGGGCATATTTTTAACTATATTGTTCAAACTATCAATATAGATATGCTCAATATCGCTGTCTTGGCTCATTATACCACATATAAAACCAAAAAACGTTTTATGATCTTCCATCTTGTAGTTTGTTTTTACAAAACGAATATTGTAGTGTAAATCATACATATGCCTACTATCATCATCAATAAAAACAACGTGACCGTTTGCTGCCTTACCGGATTCATTAGCCATTTCAAGTAGTCTCTTTGTCTTACCTGCGCCTTTTTCTCCTGCAATAATTTGTATCATTACAATCTCCCCCTTTTAATTTGGATATGATTTGTTTTTGATGTAACTAAATTATACTACAGCAACAGAACTAACTCAATTAATTTAGTATAATAATGATAGGATAATTAAGTTATTTCTTACTTTTAATATTCTATCACAAAGTTAAATTTCCTCTTTTTTTTCCGTTTTTTTTACTATTTAGTTGTTTTTTTAAATAAGTAAGTTTTTACATTGGCTTAATACTAAAATATTATACATTATGTCTAAAACCACAAGTTCTGCAAAAATGCTCAACCACCTTGCTCTGCCTGAAACCTTCCTTAATTCCCTCAGCTCGTTTCGTGCTTAGTATTTCTTCCAAACTATTTTCTTTAATATTGCCCAGAATCATGCTTCCTTCACTATCTATACAGCATGGAACAACGCTTCCATCGCATAAAATTCCTATATGTGTTTTAAGACCAAAGCACTTTCCCCTTGTAAATATTTCTTGGTTGCCATTCTTTGGCCAAACAAACCTTTCCTCCTGTTGAAGGTAAATGTTGTGGGCAAGCTTAATTCCATTTCGGTCGGTAACTCCATCTTCAATATCTTCCTTTAGATTAAATTCCTTTTCAAGTTTCTCTTTAATTATTTTATTTTTTGAATCAGTTCCTTCGGCATTTAAATTCCATAGCCTAAGGCAAATAATTACTCTTCCTTGCTTTTGTATCCCCCTAGTGAAAGAAAAAATATTCTCTACATATTGCTGAAAATATTCCTCCTTTTCACCTTCGAAGCTATGCAACGATATATTTATTTGCCTTAAAGCTGGCTTATCCTTTATTTTTTCTCCAACATCTTTTATAAGAGTGCCATTTGTAGTTATATTAGCAAAAATTTCCTTATCTGCACAACAGTCCAAAAGCTTTTCAATATTGCTATGCCTTAAGGGTTCACCCATAACATGCATGTATATGTAATTGGTGTATGGTTTAATTTTACTTAAAACCTCATCAAAAAATTCCAGTGACATTTCCATAGGTTTTCGCTTTGTTTTTGGGCAAAAACTACAATTAAGATTACATATATTTGTTATTTCCACATATACTTTTTTAAATTTTCTCATACTTTAATCAAATAAGGCTGTGGAAAGATACCTTTCACCAGTATCTGGCAAAAGAACAACAATATTTTTGCCTGCATTTTCTGGTCTGCTTGCCAGTTTTGATGCTGCAAAAATTGCCGCACCTGATGAAATACCAACCAAAAAACCATCAGTTTTTGCAATCTGTCGACCTGCCTCAATGGCCTCTTCATCCTTTATTTTTATTACCTCATCAATTATGCTAACATCTAAAACCTTTGGAATAAAGCCTGCACCAATACCCTGTAAGCCGTGTGTACCACTGCTCTCACCACTTAATACAGCACTATTAAATGGCTCTACAGCCACAATTTTTATGTTTTTGTCAAATTCCTTTAGTCTTTTGCCAACACCTGTAATTGTTCCACCTGTTCCTACACCTGCTACAAAATAGTCAATGTTTCCATCTGTATCTGTAATAATTTCCTCCGCAGTTGTAATGATATGTGCCATTGCATTGGCTGGATTTTCAAACTGGTTTGGTATAAAAGAATTAGGATATTCCTTTGTAAGCTCACTTGCCTTGCTTATTGCACCGCTCATTCCCTGTTCTGCAGGCGTAAGCACAATTTCTGCGCCCAACATTTTTAAAAGTTTTCTTCTTTCAATGCTCATGCTTTCAGGCATTGTAAGAATAATTCTATAGCCCATTATTGCCGAAATGTAAGCAAGACCAACACCTGTGTTACCGCTTGTAGGCTCTATTATTACAGTGTCACTTTTTAATAATCCACGCTCTTTTGCATCCTCTAACATGTATAATGCAGCCCTATCCTTCGTAGAGCCAAGAGGATTAAAGTATTCTACCTTTGCAATAATATTGCCCTTAAGTCCATTCTTTTTGCAATATCCGCCAAGTGATACCAACGGAGTGTTTCCAATTAACTCAATTAAATTTCCAGCAATTTTGGACATTTTAATCATCTCCTTATTAGTCTTCTTATTATTAGTATAATCCCAAAATTATAATAGTTCAACTGTAGTATTTATAAAAATCATTTTATTTTTTATCAACTAAATAAACATATTAATTTTTAAAAATTCCAGCAATTGTTATGCAAAAGTAACAAAATGTTAGCGTTGACTCATATAGATTATTAGGCATATTATAGAGTAAATAATAGTAAAATGAATTTAATCGAAATTTTTCCGTATTCAGGGGGTAATAAATATGGTTGCATTAATATCTGAAGATCAACGAAGTCAAATTGCAAACAAAGTAAGCTTTACCACAATTATTGTAAATGTAATTCTTTCTGTACTTAAACTTATAGCTTGCATTCTTGGACGAAGCAGTGCCATGCTTGCTGATGGAGTTCATACCATATCTGACGTTATAACTACAATTGCCGTTATAGTAGGAATGCACTTTTCATCAAAACCCGCTGATGATGAACATCCCTATGGACACGAAAAAATAGAATGTGTAGTTGCAAAAATGCTGTCCATTGCACTTTTGGCAACTGCATTGGGTATTGGTGCAAACGGCATTAAAACCATAATTGCTGGAAATTTCTTAACACCAACACCAATTGCTCTTGGTGCTGCATTAGTGTCAATAGTTTCTAAAGAATGGATGTATCAGTACACTGTGCGTGCAGCAAAGAAAATAAACAGTCCCGCCCTTAAAGCCGACGCTTGGCACCATCGTTCCGATGCACTTTCATCCATAGGTACACTTTTAGGAATTGGTGGGGCAATGATGGGTTTTCAAATTTTAGACCCAATTGCTTCTCTTGTTGTTTCGGTTCTAGTAATTAAAGTAAGTATAGAAATCTATATTTCCTGCTTTAATCAGTTAGTTGACCATTCAGCTCCTCTTGAAACCATAGTAAAAATTCAGGAAACCATTACAAACGTGCCAGGGGTAATATGCATAGATGATGTAAAAACCAGAATGCATGGCTCAGTAATGTATGTTGACGCAGAAATTTCAGTAGACGGTAACCTTTCAGTAAGCAATGGACATAAAATAGCCGAAAACGTTCACCTTCAAATTGAAAAGGAAGTATTAGGTGTAAAACACTGTATGGTTCATATAAATCCATATCAAGAATAACAATAAGACCTTATTCCTACATACCTCTTTACCTGGGTATCTACAGTAAGGTCTTGTTTTTTACGTTTCTTCTA
>JAQVIB010000122.1 GCA_028695945.1 Lachnospiraceae bacterium | reverse complement strand
ATCCATTTTAAGGTTATGTATTGTTGCCCCTGGAACTGTTTCTAAAAGCAGCTTGCTGTTTTTTTCACACTTTGTAATTTCGTTATATGTTTTAACGTAGTACAAATCCCCACTAACCTCAAAGTCCATAACTTTTTTCTTGCTGTCTAAAAGGTGATTACCAAAGCTTAAAGTACCATCGTCCTCAAGTCTTATTAATTTTTCTATTACTGACATTTTAAGTGCCTCCCTAATATATAGTTTAAAGCATTAACCTTATCTATTATTGTATTATACCAACAGAATTAAAGTTTGTATATATTAAATAAAAATTTTAAAGAATTCAGGTTTTTTATGTAAAAACAAGGAACTAAATACCTATCTTTTACAGCTTGAAAAATTTATAAAAGAGCTTCGAAAATATCCGAAGCTCTTTTTAAATTACTTCTTTGCTATAGTTATTTCTTCCTCTACTGCACCTATAACTACAGTATCACCAGCTTTAAATTTATCCTCAAGATAACTTTCAGCAAATTTATCTTCCACTTTGTTTTGCAATGCTCTTCTTAGCGGTCTTGCTCCATATGCTGGGTCAAAGCCTGTTTTTGCAATGAAGCTTACAGCACTGTCATCAAACTCTACGGTTATATCCATGTTTTCCTTAATTCTAGCAGTAATTTCCTTTGCCATAAGCTGAACAATGGATTTTACATCTTCCTCTGTAAGTGCATGGAATACAATTATATCGTCAATTCTGTTAAGGAACTCTGGCTTAAATAACTTCTTCACCTCGTCCATAACATCTTTTTTCATATCCTTGTGGTTCTTTTCGCTGGAGTTATCTGTTGTAAAGCCTAACTTCTTAGGTTCAATTATATTTCTTGCACCCGCATTTGATGTCATTATAATAACCGTATTTTTAAAGTCAATTTTTCTTCCTTGTGCATCAGTAATATGCCCATCATCAAGCACCTGCAAAAGTACATTAAATACATCTGGTGAAGCTTTTTCAATTTCATCGAAAAGCACTACTGAATAAGGCTTCCTTCTTACCATTTCGCTAAGCTGACCGCCTTCGTCGTAACCAACATATCCCGGAGGTGAACCAATCATTTTGGATACACTATGCTTCTCCATGTATTCCGACATATCAATTCTAATCATAGCGTTTTCATCGCCAAAAAGGACCTCTGCCAACGCCTTGCTAAGCTCTGTTTTACCAACACCTGTAGGGCCAAGGAACAGGAATGAGCCAATAGGACGTTTTGGGTCTTTAAGACCAACTCTGCCACGACGAACTGCCTTGGCAATAGCTTCAACTGCCTCGTGCTGACCAATTACACGCTTATGCAGTAATTCCTCCATGTGCATAAGCCGCTGTCCTTCCTCCTGCTGAATGCTTTTTACAGGAATTCCTGTCCAGCTTGAAATTACATCTGCAATTTCATTTTCAGTAACCTGATGCTGCGTTGAAGTATTTTTATTTTCCCATTCTTTTTTTGCCTCTTCAAGAGTTTCTTTCAACTTTGCCTGTTCTTTTTTCACAGTTGCAGCTTTTTCAAAATCCTCGGTTTTAATTGCCTCTTCCTTTTCTTTTTCTAATGTAGACAATCTTTCCTCAAGGTCTTTTACATCAGAAGGTGCTGTGTAGCTTTGAAGCCTAATTTTTGATGCCGCCTCGTCCACAAGGTCAATTGCCTTGTCTGGTAAAAATCTATCAGTAATATATCTTGAACTCATTTTAACTGCTGCAACAATTGCTTCATCTGTAATTTTAACATTGTGGTGTGCCTCATATTTGTCACGTAATCCGTAAAGCATTTGTATTGCTTCATCTTCTGTTGGTTCTTCAACCTTAACTGGTTGAAAACGTCTTTCAAGAGCGGCATCTTTTTCAATATGTTTTCTATATTCCTCAAGGGTAGTTGCACCAATAAGCTGAATTTCCCCTCTTGCCAAAGATGGTTTAAGAATATTAGAGGCGTCAATTGCACCCTCTGCACCGCCTGCACCAATAATTGTGTGCAGCTCATCAATAAACAGAATAACGTTGCCGTCCTTCTTTACTTCGTCCATAACACTTTTAATTCGCTCTTCGAACTCACCCCTGTACTTAGAACCTGCCACCATTGAAGATAAATCTAAAGATACAACTCTCTTATTTTTAAGTGGTTCAGGAATATCTCCCGTAACTATTTTTTGTGCCAATCCTTCTACTATTGCTGTTTTTCCAACACCAGGGTCGCCAACAAGGCAAGGGTTATTCTTTGTTCTTCTGCTTAAAATTTGAATTACACGTTCAATTTCCTTGTCACGACCAACAATAGGGTCAAACTTGCTTTCCTGTGCCATTTTTGTAAAATCTCTGCTGAACTTATCCAAGGTTGGTGTTGAACTGTCACCTTGAGATTGCCTTCCACCCATGGATAAACCTTGGCTATCTTCACCTTCGCCCAGCATATTCATAATATCCTCGTATAAACGCTGAAGGTTAACACCTAAGGATTGTAAAATTTTAACTGCTATACAGTCACTTTCCCCAAGCAGTGAAATAAGTATATGCTCTGTTCCAACGTAGCCTGTTCCCATAGTAAGTGCCTCTTGAACAGAACCATCCAAAATACGTTTAACCCTGGGTGTGTAGCCTTGTAAACTACCGCCAGCACTGCTTACACCAATAAGCTCTTCAATTTTTTCTGTAATATCTGTTTGGTTTATGCCTTGGCTTTCTATCGCCTTTGCAGAAACACTATCTTCAACTGCTGAAAGACCAAGCAATATATGTTCTGTGCCCACATAGTTATGCCCTAAAGCTACAGCACCATGCTGTGCCTTACGTATAGCTTCCTGAGCTTTTTGCGTAAATTTTCCTTCCATAACTCTATACCTCCTTTAAACCATTCAATCCAAAACTTTATTACTGTAAAACGCCTCAAGGTTCTACTTAAACACATCTCTTAAATATTTTGCACGAACCTCATCTCTTTTATTTACATTGTTTTCAGCTATAAAATTATTTTGCACATTACCTGGCTGAATGTTTATCATTACATTATAAATGGTTTCATTTAATTTTGGAACATCTAAAATCCCTAGAACAAAACCTTCTCTTATTTTAGATAGAATTACCATAGCTTCTTTTGCCGAAATTTTTCTTGCATTTGAAATAATACCATATGCCCTGTATATTTCGTCCTCAATGTCGACTTTTCTATTTTGAATAAGATTTTCTCTGAACCGTACTTCCTGTTCCTTAACAAAATTAACTGCATTTTTTAAATTTTTAATTATTTCATCTTCACTTTGACCAAGGGTAATTTGGTTTGAAATTTGGTATATTGAACCAACAGCCTCTGTCCCTTCGCCATAAATTCCTCTTACAGTAATTCCAAATTTACTGAGGGCAGTAACAAGGTTTTGCATTTGTCCTGCTCCTTCTAAGGCAGGTACATGTATCATAAATGACGCTCTAATTCCTGTGCCTATGTTTGTTGGACAGCTTGTAATGTATCCACAGCCCTCATCAAAGGCATACTCAACACTTTCCTCAATAAGATTGTCAATTTTATCTGCCAAATCCCATGCTTTATCAATATTTTCACCTGGGAAAATAGTTTGAATTCTTACGTGGTCTTCCTCGTTAAGCATAATACTTACAGTTTCGTCATCCTTTATAAGAACACCGCATTTCTCCGTTTTTGCTACCATAACAGGGCTTATTATATGACTTTCCATCATACTTCTTTTTTCGTTTGCTGAAAGCGTATTAACTTCTATATACTTAAATTGACTGCCAAGAGGAGTTCTTTCGTTAAGCAACGCACCTTTTAGCTCCTCAATCATTGTTTCCGCTTGTTGGGTTGATATTTTGGGCGGAAAAGGGTACTTTTTTATGTTTCTTGCCAACCTTACACGGCTTGAAATAACAATGCCATCATCAACATTTTTGTCTTGATACCATTTCATTGTTCACCGCCCTCCTTTTCCATGCTTCTTATTTTATCTCTTATTTTTGCGGCCTCCTCGTATTCTTCTTTTTCTATAGCAACCGCAAGCTGGCGTTTAAGGTTTTCTTTTTCTCTCTTTGCAAGCATTTTCCCACCACTTTTTTGTGGAATTTTACCTTTATGCTCAGTACTGCCGTGAATACTTTTTAAGGTATGATCAAGATTTTTAGAAAACGTACTATAGCACGAAACACATCCTAGCTTTCCAAGCTTCTTAAATTCCTCATAAGTTTGCCCGCATAATGGGCATTTAAGTCCTGATGAATTATAACCACCAAAAACTTCCGTTGGTGATGATGCTAAGTTAAACAGTTCCTGGAACATATTGTGGAATGAAAATTTATTTGAATATTCCTCCGTTCCAGCACATTCAGGGCAAAGATATATCTCTCTTACATCACCATTAATTACCTGAGTCATGTGTATTGTTGCTTGATTTTTTTTACATTTTTCACAAAGCATAAATCTCGCCTCCTAATATATATGCAGTTGTTAGCCAACCAGCTCGTTGATTGCTAATAACCTTTAAAAAATAATAAGCGTTTTACTTTGGTGGTTAGTATTTTTAAATATCATTTTCAGCCACCTGTTAGCCACCAAGCTTGCTGACTGCTAATGCCCTATAACATTATTATAACTCATTCTTTTTATTTGTCACTACTTTTTTCAAATTTTTTGAAAAAATTTTTAAAGTTCTGCAACACTTAGCTTTACACAGTCTTTAGCCTTACAGAACTTTATTTTTTACTTATTACTTATCTTCAAAAAGCTTAAATGCCTTACCCTCCGCCTTCACAACAAATTCCATTGGTTTGTTGGTTTTTGGATGTTTAAAGCCAAGGCTGGTACTGCAAAGTGCAATCTCTGTAAACTCTCTGCTCTTTTTGAAAGCTTCATTGTATTTACTATCGCCCCAAAGTGGCAAATTGCGTGAAGAAAACTGCACCCTTATTTGGTGATGCCTGCCTGTAATTAAGTCTACCGTCACCAGTGAAAGCTTGCCCCATCCCTCGTCCTCCACAGTATTCAAAACACTGTATTTTAGCCTTGCTTCTTTGGATTCCTTGGTTCCCTTATTAACTACCTTGCTTATATTTTGCTTTTGATTTTTAAGCAAATAGTCCACAAGTTCACCGTTTTTTTCAGCAGGTTCACCACATATTACTGCGGTGTATTGTTTACTAATCTCATTTTTTTGCAACTGTAAAGAAAGTATTGCCGCCGACTGAGGATTTTTCGCAAAAACCATAATACCGCCAACAGGTCTATCTAAACGGTTAATTACACCTATATATTTTGTACTGCATTCCTTTGTAAGGTATGTAACTATATCCATATCTCCTGTTTTGTCTGCTTGAGATGGTACGCCATGGGGTTTATAAGCCACCACGACGTGTTCATCTTCAAATAATATTTTAATGTCCATTTGAAAGTACCACACCATTTCTGCCAGTAAGGGTAATTTTTACAACCCCGTTTTTAACTACAAATTTTTCTCCTGAATATCCAAAACCACACAGATTAGTCTGATACAGTTTGTAAACACTTTCCTCATCTTCTACGCCTATTCTCCAAACAGGTATTTCTATTGTATGCTCTTGGTCGGTGTTATTAATGGCAATAACCATTTTTTCTTTTTGGTTAAACCTTCCATAGGTAATAATTCCATAATCCTCGTTTAAAAACAGCGTAGAACCAAAACTTAAAACAGGATTATTTTTTCGTATACGAATAAGGGCTGCATGATACTCAATTAAATTTATATCTTCCCGACCCCATGGATAAGTTCGCCTGTTGTCTGGGTCGGTATAACCGCACAAACCTGCCTCATCACCATAGTAAATTGTTGGCGATCCAATCCAGGTCATTTGAATAAGCACACCAAGACGCATTACATGCATATTTATATTTTCTTCCGCACTCTTACTTCCTAATTGTGCTACCCTTCCACAACGACCGTTGGTTCGGGTCAAAAACCTTGAATGGTCGTGGTTAGAAAGCTGATTCATTGCCGTAAGCAGTGTTTGCACTGGCAGCCTTGCCATATTTTGTACCATTGCGTTTGCAAAATTATAAGCATTGTTAAGCAAATCACTTCTAAACCTGTCACTATGCTTTTCCATTCCCGTAAGGAAATATGAAACCGGCTCCATGAAGGCATCATAATTCATAATTGTGTCCCATTCGTCACCTTTTAACCAGTTGGCAGCATCACCATAATGCTCCGCAAGAATAATTGCTTCAGGTTTTGCACTTTTAACTGCTTTACGAAATTCTCTCCAGAATTTATGGTTAAATTCTGGACTTTGACCTAAGTCTGCCGCAACGTCAATTCTCCATCCATCTGCATTAAAAGGAGGCATTAGCCAT
>JAQVIB010000121.1 GCA_028695945.1 Lachnospiraceae bacterium | reverse complement strand
AGCCTGTGCTTTAAGTGCCTCCTTTTCCCAACTGGATGGCATTTCTGACGGAACAACTCCATAAAGATAATTGTCCAAACTAACAACATTTACTGCTGTAATTTTATTCCCATTATATCTTCCAAATTCAACAACTCCACGATAGCTTCGGTCATTAAGGGTTACAACCTCTGTACTTCCAGCAGGTGCAATCTGCGGATTAATTTGGTTAAATGCCATAATAACACTGTTTCCGTCTTTTAAAACCATTAAGTTTGAATTTCCTGCAACTATAGAGCCTGTAACGTCATCGGCCACATATTTTGCCTGGCTGTCTGACACACCGCAAATATAGATACCCCAAAGCTTTTTTCCAACATAAGCTGGTACAGCATCATAACCCCACATCTTGTTTAAATCTTCACTTGCATTAATTGCATCCTCATAATTTCCATAGAATTCATTTGCATCAATTGTTTTGCCAGACGGCAAAGCCACAGCAAATCCACTTTTGCTGCTTATTTCAGCTTCACAATAAAACTCCTCATTATCTTGAACCCCTATGTCTATTTTACTATTTGAAACAGGAACCGTGTCTACCTCTTTATATTTATACTCAAGCCCAACCCTTATCTTTTCTGGCAGTTTATAGGCAAAAACTATACTGCTAAACATGAAAAAAGTTGCTAAGCTAATGGCTGTAAATGCTATTGACACTATTTTTTTCAAAAAATTTCCTCCTAACTAATAATATTTACATATTACAGCATTATATACTATTATTGTATAAAAATCAAACAGACCTGTCCAATTTTGAACAGATCTGCACTGGTAAATATTATAAAATTTTATATTATAATTTTTAAATGCTTATGTTAGTGAAATACCTTTTAAGTTTCTTCTTTAAGACGTTTAATAAATCTATCCAACGGTATTGCCTCACTATATAAATATCCCTGATAAATCATGCAACCCATACTTTCCAACTCACTTCGTTGTGTTTCTGTTTCAACATATTCCGCTATCACTTTAAAGCCAAGTCCTTTTGAAAGATATATAATAGACGAAATAATATCCTTACATCTAGCATTTTCATTCATTCCCATTACCAATGATCCATCTAATTTTACAACATCAAAATGGTTTTCCTGTAAATATTTTAGCGACGTGTGACCCATTGAAAAATCATCAATTGCCATTATATAACCTATTTCTTTAATCCGTCCAAGTCTCTCATCCGTTACTACGTTATTTTTTAGTGCCAACTGTTCTGTAACTTCAACACATATATCTCCTTTTTTAAGTGAACTGCAAATAAATTTTTCTTTCAAAAACTGCTCGAAATCATCAGATTGAATGGTTCGTCCAGACACATTTACTCCAATTTTTATTTGATATGGAATTTGTGTTTTAATAGTACCTATATCATTAACAGCCTTGTTGAAAACGTATTTTTCAAGTGAATTTAAAAAACCCATTTCCTGGGCAAGCTGAATTGCAAGTGGCGGATAAATCATTCCAAATTCTTTATGTTCCCATCTTAAAAGTGACTCAGCACCAATGCACTTTCCTTCGTTATTATACTGTGGCTGATAGTACAGCATTAAATCGTCATTACCAATTGCCCTCTTTAGATCCATAGCAAGCATCTTTGCCATAGCTCCTCTGTTATCCATAAGTTCAGTAAGGAGATTAGCTTGTCCACACAACTCGTTTTCTTTAAGTGTGTTTGTCAATTCTATAATCATCTTTGATGCACTATTTATTTTTTCCTCCTCATATATTCGCAAAAATGGTTTGTATATAAGTACCCCTATTACTATATTTAAAATTTGCAGTATGCTTCCTTTATAAGATCCTGTAGCAATATATCCACCTAAAATAACAGGCGTTGTCCATTCCACTGTAGCGGTTATTAAAGGCACAATTCCTGTTGCCATGGCTATGTATGTTGTAAAAAATAGAACCACAGGCGTAAATACAAAAGGAAAAAACAATATAGGATTGAAAATAATTGGCAGACCAAAAACCATAAGTTCGTTTATATTAAAAAGCATAGGTATAGCCGCCATTTTACCTAAACATCTATTGTTTCTAGCCTTTCCAAATAGAAATATTGCAATAAGCAAACATAAAGATGCACCACAGCCTCCTATATGAACAAATACATAAAAAAATTCCTTTGTTAAAAATTCAGTTGGAACCTTCCCTAATGCCACCGCAAGTGCATTCATTTCTAAACCATTGGTAAAAAATGTCCTAATAACATTCATCAAAACGTTACTTCCATGCACACCAAAAAACCAAAGCACATTTGAAATAATTACGTACAAGCACCCATTTGTAAAAGATACCTCAACTCTAGAAAAAATCCATGAGACTGCATATACAACCAATTCTTGAAAGTTTGAAACTTTAAAAATGTTGGAAAGTAAAATGCTAAATACAGCAAACACACTAACAACTATTGAAAAAGGAATCATGGCTGAAATTGCACTGTTAAATTCCAAATCTGCTCCTTCTCCAAAGTATTTAAGCCTTTTTTCAACTTCTTTGGAAATTCTTGAATACATAACCGATGTTACCACTGCTGAAAAAATAGATGAAAGCATACAACTTGCACCAAAAAAGCCTTGCACTAACCCCTCTTGTGGCATACCCGTTAAAATAAAAAAACATGCTGTTGCAGTTATTGGCATACCGAACATATTATATGGCCTTTCCATCTTTATCCTTGAATAACTAACGCTTATTGTTGCAGCCATATAAACAGACAGCATTCCAAATGTTGCATTATAAATAAAGTTAAAAAGTTCTAAAATAGCACCACCCAAAAAAGCAGAGATAAACTTCTGATACACCATAATTGGCAAACCTTTTAAGACAAGAGAAAAAGACCCTAATAAAAGCACAGGAATAATTGTAACCATTCCCGCTCTGATAGATCTAATAAATGAAATATTTTCGACTTTCTCTAGGAATTCTACAAATTTTCTCATATTAACCTACCTATAATTTAAAATAACATTACATTTACTAAAATTAGAAAATTTTTCCAACTTTATCTTTAAACATCATACCATTTATTACAAAAAAATACAAATTTCCTTCTCATAAATATTTATGAGAAAAACTTAACCTAACAAATTCATGCATATTTCAATTTTGTTGGCAAAAACTAAGACAAGAAAAAGCCGTAAGACTTAGTTATCCTACGGCACTCAAGAACTAAAAAATCTCTTTTTAACCCGTTGATCCTTAATGGTTTGTTTTTGTTTTCTAGTTTTTGTATTATTTAATTTTATTTTTCAAATAATATGCAACCTTATAGTATTCTATGTTATAACCTTCCGATTTCAATTTGCCAGAAATTTTTCTAGGTCCCAACCCGTCTTTAGTAAGTCTATCTATTATTGAAGCTGCCTTATTATCAATTTTTTCGTTACTATAGCTTACATCACTTTCAACATCTTCAGCTCTTTCAATTATTTCAAACGGAATATCCTCTATTCCAACAATAGTTGTAATTTCACTTTTGCCTTTAATATCTTCAATAAGCGGTGATGATGAATCTATGCTAAAATTAATTATATCCCTAAATTACCTTATGTTTCTTGGATATACTGCATCTAAAAGTGCTTGCCTTGCTTCTGTAGTAAATTGAACATGATATTCAATATTATGGGACAAACGCACAGCGGATTCATACTTTTTTATAAAATGCTGAAAAAGCTGCTGTTTTTCTTCAAAGCTTCTTTCTCTAAGTGATGGCAAATACATCTCATACTGACCAAGTCTTTGGTATAGCTCAGGTAAAAGCACCTCTTGTAAATTTCTAGTTGATGCCGCAATAATGATTACATTTATGCTTATTTCCTTTGTATCACCAATTCTTCTTATTTTTCCAGACTCTATTGCTTTTAATAGCATATTTTGATAATTTTCCAACGTATGGGCTTCATCTAAAAATAATATTCCTCCATCTGCTTGTTCAAATAATCCTTTCTTTCGCTTACTGCCTGTGTATGCCCCTTCAACGCTTCCAAAAATCTCCATAGCCGCTATGTCTGGGTTCGTAAATTGAGCACAATTAATTTCAATAAACGGTGCATTCTTATCAATTACTCCTATTTTCTTTGCATAATTGAAAATAAGGTTTGCTAACATTGTTTTGCCCGTTCCTGATTCTCCTGTTATTATTGAATGCCTTGGGCCACCTAGAGATCCAACAGTTTTCTTTGCTTTATTAAAAACGGAATTTAAAGTTCCGCCAAAATCCACCACAGCATCTAAACTGCATTCAGACTTATTTAAATTAATTTGTAGCTCTAAATACTTAACTTTTTTGTTAAGGTCATCAATCTCTTGTACATCTCTGAATATTGAAAAAGCTCCTAAAAACTCATCATTATTGTAAATTGGATAGCTACTGCACATGTACCTCTTTTTACCAATATAATGAATTTTTTCGTTGTGACGCTCATTTTTATTTTTGAGAACATGCATAAGCATAGCATTTGGGTAAAATTTTTCAATAGGATTGCCTGTCATTTCACCAATAGTTGAGTTACAATAATCTGCCGAGACCTGATTTACAAAAATCAAATTTCCTTTATCATCAACAACATTCACACCCTCGTTACTCCGGTTTAAAATTTCTTCATATATTTTAAGCTTATAAAATATTTCTCTGTTAAGCTTCATATCATCCCTCCATGTTATTTTACAACATTATTTTGTATCATTCTAACATTTTTTACAACACAAATACAATACTGTTTTAAATTTATTTTTAAATGGCACTTATTTTATATTTTAAATATTTTTTATTTTTAAAGCGATAAATTTGAAAACCCCTTACTTTAAGCCCTTTTGTGCAATCATTTATGTGCTGCGGATATATTTTAGCTATTTATTTTTATACAATCGCTTTTTTGGCACAAAGATTGCTATATATAATTTTCAAAATAAATTATAGGAGGTAATTTAAAATGTCAAAAGTTTTAGAAATAAGATGGCATGGTCGTGGCGGTCAGGGTGCGAAAACAGCTTCCCTTCTTCTTGCCGACGTTGCTTTCAATACAGGTAAGTTTGTTCAGGGCTTCCCAGAATACGGCCCAGAAAGAATGGGTGCACCAATCACAGCCTATAACCGAATTAGCGATACACAAATTAGAGTTCACTCAAACATTTATGACCCAGAATACGTTGTAGTTGTTGATGAAACACTTTTAGCGGCTGTAGATGTTACAAAAGGTTTAAAAAAAGACGGTGCAATTATTGTTAATACTGAAAAGACTCCAGATGAAATAAGACCATCTTTAAATGGCTATGAAGGAAGAGTACATACTATTGATGCAAGAAAAATTTCTGTTGCTGCTCTAGGTAAATATTTCCCTAATATGCCAATGCTTGCCTCAATTGTAAAGGTTGCAAATGTTATGGAAGAACACGCTTTCTTAGAAGAAATGAGAGGTTCTTTCAAACACAAATTTGCATCAAAGCCAGAGGTTATTGAAGGTAATATGAAAGCACTTGAAATGTCATTACAGGAGGTGAAATAAATGGCTAAGAAGGTATCAGAAATGTATACAGAAACTTCAAACTGGAAAGAACTTACACCTGGCTGCGACATTTATGTAGCAGGAACATCAAAAGAATTTAGAACAGGCGACTGGCGTACGGATATGCCTATATTTATAGCAGAAAAATGTAAACAATGTCTTTTATGCGTACCAGCTTGTCCAGACAGCTCAATACCTGTTTTAGACGGCAAAAGAGGAGAATTTGACTTAGACCATTGTAAAGGCTGCGGAATATGTGTAAACGCATGTCCATTTGATGCAATTAAAATGGTAAAGGAGGAGAAATAATATGGCTATCAGAGAAAGATTATCAGGAAACGAAGCTGTTGCAATAGCAATGCGTCAAATTAACCCAGACGTTATGCCGGCATTTCCAATCACACCATCAACCGAAATTCCACAGTATTTTTCATCCTTCGTGGCTGACGGTTTAGTAGATACAGAGTTTGTTGCAGTTGAAAGCGAGCACAGTGCAATGAGTGCTGCAATTGGTTCAGAAGCCGCTGGTGCAAGAACCTTAACTGCTACATCATCATGCGGACTTGCCCTTATGTGGGAAGAACTTTATGTAGCTGCATCAAATAGACTTCCAATTGCTTTGGCACTTGTAAATAGAGCATTATCTGGCCCAATTAACATTAATGCAGACCATTCAGACAGTATGGGTGCAAGAGATGCTGGCTGGATTCAAATATATTCAGAAAATAACCAAGAAGCATATGATAACTTCGTGCAAGCTTACAGAATTGCAGAGCATGCTGATGTAAGACTTCCAATAATGATATGTCAAGATGGTTTC
>JAQVIB010000120.1 GCA_028695945.1 Lachnospiraceae bacterium | reverse complement strand
AAAGTAACATTTCCGACTCGGTAAGATGGGTATTGGGTGAACAAAGGGCAAAAAGTCTTCGTGGTGACAAAATGGAGGACGTTATTTTTGCGGGCACAGCTAATCGTAAGCCATTGGGCTTTGCGGAAGTTTCCCTTACCCTTGACAACGAGGATCATAAAATGCCCTTGGATTATTCGGAAATTACCGTAACTAGAACTGTTTATCGCTCGGGCGAAAGCAAGTACATGATAAACGGTACGGTTTGCCGTCTTAAGGATATTCACGAGTTATTTATGGATACAGGGGTTGGTCGTGAGGGTTATTCTATTATTGGTCAGGGGCGAATAGACGAGATTTTAAGTTCTAAAAGTGAGGATAGAAGAAGACTTTTTGAGGAAGCGGCGGGCATTGTTAAGTTCAGAAATAGACGTTTTGAAGCAATTGATAAGCTTGAAAAGGAACACCAAAACTTAATTAGAGTTGAAGATATAATAAATGAACTTGAATTGAAGCGTGAACCTTTAGAAAAGCAAGCTGAGGTGGCAAAAAAGTATCTAACCTTGAAGGAACAGCTTAAAAGATACGAAATTAGCAATTTTTATATTCAAGCAGATAAGATTGAAAAGGAAATTTTAAAACTTGAGGAAAATAAAAATATTTCTTCTAGTAATATTGAGGATGAAAAGACGGCATATCAAGGTGCAGTCGAAGAAATTAGAGCGTTAAAAGCAGACGAAGAAATGTTTCTAGCTGAAATAGAAAAACTAAGTAGTTCTATATCGGTTCTAGCAACCGAACTTGAAAAGAATGATGGTGAAATAAAGCTTTGTACAGAGCAAATACAAAATATTGATACAAATATTAAACGTATTGACTTAGATACAGATTCTAAGCGAAAGAAAATTAACGATTGTAAAAATGAGGAAAGTATCTTTTATTCTAAACTTACAGCAATAGAGGTTAGTATTTCTTCAATTATCAACAGCCTTGCCCAACAGGAAGAGAAGTTTAACAAGCTTTCTGGAACCCTTGCACGAAGTGAAGAGCAGATTGAAGGCTATAAGGCAGATATGCTGGATAAAATTAGAATAACAAGTGAACTTAAAAGTAACATTCAGCGATTGCAATTAATGAGCCAGCAATTTATACAAAGGCGTGACCAGATTTCTAGCGAAAGTGACTACACCCAAAGCCAAATTCTTCAAGCAAAAACAAGGATTGATGCGTTATCAAAGCTTTTAGAGCAAAAAAATACAGAAATAGAAAACCTTGAAAGCAGAATGTCAAGTCTTGAAGAAACTAAAAAGAAATTAGGGTGTGAAATATTTGAAGATCAAAAAAATTACCAAGTAAAAATTTCAAGACTTAATGAGTGCAGATCTAAATATAAAGTCCTTTCTGAAATGAAAAATGACTTCGAGGGCTTTTTTAAAAGCGTAAAAAGCATTCTAAAGCTACGTGGAACGCAAGGGTTTACAGGCATTTGTGGTGCAGTAGGAGAACTTATAAGCGTTGAGCAGAAATACGAAACAGCTATAGAAATTGCTGTTGGAGGTGCTCTACAAAACATTGTTACAGAAACTGAGCAAGATGCCAAAACCGCTATTGAGTACCTAAAGAGAAATGCTTTAGGACGAAGTACATTTTTGCCTCTTTCAGTAATTAAAGGCAAGGATTTGGGCAGTGATAAAGGTGAGGTACTTAAAGCCCAAGGAGTAATAGGTATAGCAAAAGACCTAATTGGTTATAACAGCAAGTATGAAAATGTTATGAGTAGCTTGTTAGGACGAGTAGTTATTATGGAAAATATGGATTTTGCCCTTAAACTTGCGGCAAAAACCAAGCACATGTATAAGCTTGTTACGCTTGATGGCGATGTGCTTAACCCTGGCGGGACAATGACAGGCGGTAGTATTGCAAAAAAGACATCTAATATTTTCAGCCGAAGCCGTGAAATTACTGACCTTGAAGAAGAAATTAAGGTTACTGAAGAAAGTTCTTCAAATTTGTTTGATAGAATTACAAAGGCGAAGGAAAAGGTTGATGAAATAAACTTTGAAAAAGACGAAATAAGTGGAAACTTGCAGGAAATACATATTTTAGTTGCCTCTATGGAGCAAGAAAAACTTCAAGGTGAAAGTGGAATAGATGAAAAGAATCAGAGGTATGAAAGTGCAATGTTAGAGGCAGGAACTTTGATGGAACAAATAAGTACTGCAAATAGTGATATTAACGAGTTTTCGCAAAAATTAAAAATCACCGAAGAAGAAATTAATGAAATAAATAGGGCTTTGGAGGATTATAATGATACTTTGCAAAGTGACAAATGTGCTAGAGATAGCATTTTAAACGCAATTACTGAATTTAAGGTCTCTCTTTCTTCTTCAGAACAGGAAAAATATGCCGTGGAGGAGAATTTGCGACGTATTAAAAGGGAAGAAAAAAGCTTGACCGAGGAAATCGAACATCTTAGTGTTGAAAAAGGTGAGTTTTTATCTACGCGTGGACTAAAAAAGTTTGAAATTGAAGAGATTAAGAAAGACATAAATGTTAATAAAGAAAAACAGCAAAATTTTGAAAAATTGCGAAGTGAAATAAGCCAAAAAGTACATAGCATCAAAGAAGGAACAATTGAAGCAGAAAAAAAACGTCAACTTCATTTTGAAACTATAAATAAACTTGAAAATGATGTTTTCAAAATGGAAACAAGACTGGAACGTTTAAATGAGGAAAAGGATAGGATTTTTAATACTGCTTGGGAAGAGTATGAGATTACATATCAGCAAGCAAAAAACATGTATGACGATAGCATACCTGTAGCTGAGATTTCTAGCGTTACAAAAGAACTTAAAGCTGAGATTAAATCCTTGGGTGCAGTTAACGTAAATGCTATAGAGGAATACAAGGATGTTAATGAAAGATACGTATTTCTTACCACACAAAGAAATGACATAATTAATGCAGAGGATAAACTGCAAAAAATAATTGTTGACCTTGCGGTAATGATGGAGGAACAGTTTAAGGAGCAGTTTGAACTTATTTCAAAAAATTTCAATGTTGTTTTTAGAGAAATGTTTGGCGGTGGCAAAGCTTATTTAAAAATGATGGACGAAAGCAATGTGCTTGAAAGTGGCATTGAAATTATTGCTCAGCCTCCAGGGAAAAACTTGCAAAACATGATGCTTTTAAGCGGCGGAGAACGTGCATTGACAGCTATTGCAATTTTATTTGCAATATTAAAAATGAAGCCATCACCATTTTGTATTTTGGATGAAATTGAGGCGGCACTTGATGATGCAAACGTTAAAAGATTTGCAAACTACCTTAGAGATTTTTCAGGTGGAACACAATTTATTGTTATTACACACAGAAAAGGAACTATGGAAGCTGCCGATGTTATGTACGGCGTTACCATGGAAGAGCAAGGTATAAGCAAAGTTATTTCTGTAAAATTTGATGAAGTGAATTTGTAAAGGAGCTAAAACAATGGGTTTATTTGATTTTTTAAAATCCAAAAACAAAAAGATAGAGGAAGTTGAAAATGAAATAGTGAAAAATGTTGCAGAAGAAATTTTTGAAGAAGATACAACTATAGATGTTGAAGGTGATTCGTCAGAAGTTAATGATGCTTTGGAAGAAGAAACTAGTTTTGAAAATTCAGCTACAGAAGAAGGGATGATTGGAGAAGCAATAATAGAAGAACTAGTAGTAGAAGAGCCTGTAATTGAAGAACCCAAAATAGAGGAGCCGTCAATAGAAGAGCCACTTATAGAAGAGCCTAAAATTGAAGAACCTGTTGTTGAAGTTATGCCAAAAGAGAAGAAGGGTCTTTTTGCTCGCTTAAAAGAAGGACTTAATAAGACAAGGAATAGTATTTTAGGCAGCGTTGATAGCATTCTGGGTGCATTTACTAAAATTGATGAGGATTTATTTGAAGAACTTGAAGAAATTCTTATTATGGCAGACATGGGCGTTGAAACTACAATGAATATAATTGAAAATATTCGCAAGCGTGTTAAAAAAGAGGGGACAACAGACCCAGCTCATATAAAAGGTATGATTGTTGATGAAATAAGCAACCTACTTTTAGATGGAGCAGACGAGGAATACAATGTAAAAACGCCAGCGGTAGTTCTTGTAATTGGCGTTAATGGCGTTGGAAAAACAACAACAATTGGAAAACTTGCAAATAACCTAAAATCTGAGGGAAAAGATGTGCTTTTAGCGGCGGCAGATACATTCCGTGCGGCGGCTATAGACCAGCTTGAGGTGTGGGGCGAAAGAAGTGGCATTGAGATAATTAAGCACGAAGAAAACAGTGACCCTGCGGCAGTTGTGTTTGATGCAGTTAGTGCGGCAAAAAACAGAAAGACCGATGTACTTATATGTGATACCGCAGGCAGACTTCATAACAAAAAAAATCTTATGGAGGAGCTTAAAAAAATTACTAAGGTTATTGAGAGAGAGTATCCTTCGGCACACAGAGAAACATACTTGGTGCTGGATGCAACCACAGGGCAGAATGCTATGCAGCAGGCAAAGTTATTTAAAGAAGTTGCAGATATTACAGGTATTGTGTTAACAAAGCTTGATGGCACTGCAAAGGGTGGAATTGTTGTTGCAATTAAAAGTGAGCTTAAAATACCTGTTAGGTACATAGGTGTTGGTGAAGGCATTGAAGATTTGCAGAAATTTGATGCAAGAAGCTTTGCTAAAGCTTTGTTTGGTGAAGAATAAAAAATAAAGTTGTAAAGTAAAAATACTTGACAGAAGTTTTGGAATGGTGTATTATGTCTAAAGTAAGATAAATAAGCTTGTGTTCTATATAGTTGGTGGTGTGAATTTGGATGAAATATTAAGGTCGACGTTGCTTTTTGATTTTTACGGAGAGTTATTGACAGAAAAACAGAAAACTATTTTTGAGCTATTTCATCTCAATGATTTTTCTCTTACAGAAATAGGGAATGAATTAAATATCAGCCGACAGGCTGTGCGTGACCAGATTAAAAGAACAGAAAAAATTTTACTGGATTATGAAGAAAAACTTAAACTTGTAGAAAAGTTTGCTGAACAAAAAGCTTCTGTTAAAAGAATTAAAGCTTTGGTTGAAGAAATTGAAAAAGAACATACTTTAGACAACTTGGAAATAGATAAAATAGAGGAAATTAAAAAAATAGCAGACGAAATTTTGGATTAAGGAGGCTGCTTTTATGGCATTTGAAAACCTTTCAAATAAGCTTCAGGAAGTTTTCAAGCAGCTTAAGGGAAAAGGCAAGCTTACAGAAAGTGACGTTAAATCTGCAATGAGGGAAGTAAAAATTGCCCTACTTGAAGCTGACGTTAATTTTAAAATTGTTAAGCAGTTTGTTAGCAAGGTTACGGAAAGAGCTGTTGGTACTGATGTTATGGAAAGCCTTACACCTGGTCAGCATGTAATTAAAATAGTAAACGAGGAACTTGTAGATCTTATGGGTTCCACACAAAGCAAGCTTACTTTTTCGGCGAAGCCACCTACAGTTTATATGATGGTTGGTTTGCAGGGTGCAGGTAAAACCACCTCTAGCGGAAAGCTTGCAGGTTTGCTTAAAAAGGAAGGTAAAAATCCTTTGCTTGTAGCCTGCGACGTTTACAGACCAGCGGCTATTAAGCAGTTGCAGGTAGTTGGTAAAAACTACAATATTCCAGTTTTTGAAATGGGTGATAAATTAAGCCCAGTTGAAATTTCAAAAAAAGCACTGGAGTATGCTGCAGAAAATAGAAATGATGTTATTCTTATAGATACCGCAGGTCGTCTTCACATAAATGAAGAACTGATGGACGAACTGAAAAATATTAAGGCAGAAGTTCGACCTCAAGAAATATTGCTTGTGGTGGATGCAATGACAGGTCAGGATGCAGTTACGGTTGCTGAAAGTTTCGATGGTCAGCTTGGTGTGGACGGCATTATTATGACAAAGTTAGACGGCGATGCCCGTGGCGGTGCGGCACTTTCAGTTAGAAGTGTTACGAATAAGCCAATTAAATACATTGGTATGGGTGAAAAAATGGAGGATTTAGAGCCATTTTATCCAGACCGTATGGCAAGCAGAATTTTAGGAATGGGCGATGTGCTTTCTCTTATTGAAAAAGCACAGATGAACATAGATGAAAAAGCGGCGGCAGAACTTGAGAAAAAAATGCGTGAAAACGATTTTACACTTGAGGATTTCTTAAGCCAAATGCAACAAATTAAAAAAATGGGTCCTTTAAAAGACCTTATGGGCATGATTCCAGGTATGAACCAGATAAATATGGATGCACTTGACAAAGTGGATACCGAGAAGGAAATGAAGCACCTTGAGGCAATTATTCAAAGTATGACAAAGGAAGAAAGAAATAATCCGTCAATACTTAACGGCCCACGTAAAAAAAGAATTGCAAACGGTAGTGGTAGAACTATTGCCGAAGTGAACCGTCTTTTAAAGCAGTTTGAAGAAATGAAAAAAATGATGAAGCAAATGACTTCTATGACAAAAGGTAAAAAAGGTAAATTTAAATTTCC
>JAQVIB010000119.1 GCA_028695945.1 Lachnospiraceae bacterium | reverse complement strand
CTTCTTTTTTAAACATATCCTTTGGTGTAGTGGTAGAATTACTTATACTTTTATAGATATGTTTATGCCCAAAAGGTGCTATAATATCATCTGCTATGCCGTTGGCATAATTTTTAAGGACTTGGGCATAGCTTTTAAATTCCCGCTCTAATATAGAATAGTCGTAATTTGCAAGCTGACCTACAGTGTATATGCCAAGCCTATTAAGATTAGGTGCAGTTCTTCTTCCTACCATAAAAAGCTCACCAACAGGCAGTGGCCAAAGTTTTTCTTTAATTTCATGGTGGTAGATTGAAATCACCTTATCTGGTTTTTCAAGTTCGCCTGCCATTTTTGCCAATAGTTTATTTGGGCCTATTCCTATGTTTACTGTAAAGCCGAGTTCAGTTTTTATACGTTCCTTTATTTTATATGCTGCTTCTTCAGGTTCTCCAAAAAGTTTCTCCATACCTGTATAATCCAAAAAACATTCGTCTATACTAAATATTTCCAAACGGTCTGAATAGTTTGAAAGTAGACTAAAAAGCTGCCATGAACAACTGCTGTAAAGGTGAAAATCTGGCTGCATAATAATTAAAGACGGACATTTTTTTAAAGCCGACATAATTGGCTCGCCCGTTTCAATTTTAAATTTTTTTGCAGGAATACTTTTTGCTAATATAATTCCACGGCGAGAATTACTATCGCCACCAATGGCAGAGGGTACTGTTCGAATATCAAGGGTTTCTCCTTTTTTCATAAGAGAGGTTGCACTCCAGCTTAAAAAGGCACTGTTTACATCAATATGGAAAATTGTTTTGTTCAATATTACCCACCTCCATAAAAAAATTATAACACAAACATATGTTCGTGTAAAGTAAAAAAGCTTGCTACTTATTGGGATTTATAATATAATACCCTTTGTTAATATTAACCCGAAAGGATGATAGAAGTGAGTAATCCAATAGTAACTATTAAAATTAACGGCGAGGACACCATAAAGATAGAGCTATATCCACAAGTTGCGCCAAACACAGTAAACAACTTTATTTCACTTATAAACAAAGGCTACTACAATAACCTTGGTTTTCACAGAATTATTAAAGGATTTATGATTCAAGGCGGATGCCCAGAAGGTACTGGCATGGGTGGCCCAGGCTACACAATTAAAGGTGAGTTTTCACAAAATCGTTTTGAAAATAACCTTAAGCATGAACCTGGTGTTATATCTATGGCAAGAAGTATGCGTCCAGACTCAGCAGGAAGCCAATTCTTCATTATGCACAAGGATGCACCACACCTTGACGGAGCATATGCTGCTTTTGGTAAAGTGACAGAAGGAATGGATGTTGTGGACAAGCTTGCTAGCGTTAAAACTAGCAGAGGTGATGTTCCTGTTGAACCACAGATTATGACTGAGGTTACAGTAGAAACATTTGGTGAGGAATATCCACAGCCAACAACTATGTAAATTAATATTAAAGCCGGATTATCAAAACAATAAGCTTTGAAAATCCGGCTTGTGTTAAATTGCTGGGGAATTAGATAACCCCGCCAACGTTCATAAATGACTTACAATCTGTACATTGGTCTTGAGTTGGGTTATATTCATGTGTGCCAACTGTAATTGAGTCTAATGAACAGTAGTTTTGATCTGGACAGTGATGTGAACACTGCTGTACAGTACATTTAATTGCCATATTAGCAGATGCTTTGTTATTCATTGTAAAACCTCCTTTCGTTGGAATAATAGTATTGTACCCAATAAGGAGAAATTTATTTTTAAAATACGGAGGAAAATATAATGGAAAAATCAAAAGTATATTTTACTAATTTAAGAGCAAAACCTGGTGAAAACCTTTTGCAAAAATTGGAAAAATTAATTAAAACAGCAGGCATTGGTGAAATTGATTTTAATAAAAAATTTGCTGCAATAAAAATTCACTTTGGTGAGCCAGGAAATCTTGCGTATCTTAGACCAAATTACGCAAAAACAGTTGCTGACGTTATTAAAAGTTTTGGAGGAAAGGTTTTTTTAACTGACTGTAATACTCTTTACGTTGGCAGAAGGAAAGACGGAATAGAGCATATGGAAGCGGCTTACGAAAACGGATATAATCCATTTACAACAGGATGTCATGTAATTATTGCAGACGGTATTAAAGGTACAAACGAAACAATAGTGCCTATTAACGGGGAATACGTTAAAAATGCAAAAATTGGTGCAGCTATTATGGATGCAGATATTATTATATCATTAAATCACTTTAAGGGACACGAGCAGGCAGGTTTTGGCGGTGCAATTAAAAACCTTGGTATGGGCAGTGGAAGCCGTGCTGGTAAGATGGAAATGCATTCCGATGGCAAGCCATTTATTGCCACAAAGCGTTGTGTTGGCTGTGGAAAGTGTGCAAAAATTTGTGCACATGATGCAATAACATTTACAGATAAAAAGGCATCTATTAATTTAGACAAATGCGTTGGCTGTGGCAGATGTATTGGCGTTTGTGCTTTTGATGCTGTAAAGCCAGATTACAAAGTGTCTATGGAAAGTTTTAACTGTAAAATGGCAGAGTATTCCTATGCAGTTGTAAAAGAGAGACCACATTTCCATATTAGCCTGCTTATTGATGTATCTCCATTTTGTGATTGTCATGCAGAAAATGACATGCCGCTTATACCTGATGTTGGTATGTTTGCGTCCTTCGACCCTGTAGCAATTGACATGGCATGTGCAGATATGGCAAACAAACAGCCTATTATTCATGGATGTGCTATTGATGAGCATTGTGAACATGGGGATGCTGACCATTTCCACCATATGCATCCAACCACTGATTGGCGAGGATGTCTTGAACATGCACAAAAAATTGGTGTAGGTTCTATGAATTATGAACTTATAGAAATTTAATAAGGGAAACGCTTATTAATTCAAAAATAAGAAAAGTAAATTTAGATTTAGCGGGGCATATGTACTCTTGGAAAAGAGGATATATGTCCTTTAATTTTTAAATTCATTAATAAACAGAAGTGAAAGATGATTTTTGTAAGGTTTTGCTAAAAATAAACTTTTTTTATTTTAAAAAAAGGAGATTTGTGCTAGTTATAGAATAATAAAAAACATAGGCAGTATATATTATACTTAAAGCCTTGGGTTATAAACATTCAAATTTGTACCAAATATATAATATTGGAGGTAGATTTATGAAGACTTATGCGACAGGTGAAGTAAGAAACATTGTGATTTTGGGTCACAGTGGCTGTGGAAAGACAAGTGTTACAGAATCTGCACTTTATGTTTCAGGTGCAACAAAAAGATTTGGTAAAGTTTCCGACGGAAATACCACCAGCGATTATGACCCAGAGGAAATAAAACGAGGAGTATCTATTCAGTCCTCAATTGTTCCCGTTGAATGGATGAAAACAAAAATTAATTTTATTGACACACCAGGATATTTTGATTTTGTTGGCGAGGTTAAGGCGGCAGTTGCAGCGGCAGATGCGGCACTTATTGTTGTTTCAGGCAAATCTGGTCCTGAGGTTGGAACTGAAAAAGCATGGGATTACTGCGAAGAAATAGCTATGCCAAGGATGATTCTTGTTAACCAGATGGATGATGAAAATGCAAACTTTAATACTGTTTTAGGGCAGATGCGAAAAAAATTTGGCAAAGCAATTGCTCCTTTCCAAATTCCATTGCGTGATGATAACGGAAAATTTATTGGATTTATTAATTGTGTAGAGAGAGAAGCACGTATTATTCAAGAAACAAAGGAAGGGAAAATACTTATTGAGGCAGAAGTACCAGAAATTATGACTGGAGAGGTTGAAAGCCTTAGAGGAATGCTTATTGAAGCGGCAGCAGAGGCAGATGATGAGCTTCTTGAAAAATATTTTAACGGTGAAGAAATTACAGAGGAAGAAATTTACAGAGGTCTTAATGCCGGAATTTTAAGCAGTGCGGTTGCACCTGTGCTTTGTGGTGCTGTAACACTTGGATATGGTATTAAGGTACTTATGAATTCTATTGTTAAATATATGCCACCTTCAAACCTGTGCAGACCTGTGGTTGAATGTGAAGATGTAAAAACTGGTGAAACAATTAAAAGAAGAAATTCGCCAGATGATCACTTTTCCGCTCTCGTATTTAAAACAATTGCAGACCCATATGTCGGCAGACTTAATATTTTTAAAGTAATGAGTGGAAAGCTTACAAAAGATAAAACTATATATAACCCGGCTAAGGATACACTTGAAAAAGTGGCACATATTTATGTTGTAAGAGGAAAAGAGCAGATAGAAGTTGAAGAATTACAAGCTGGCGATATTGGTGCTCTTGCAAAGCTTATGAATACCTCCACTCAGGACACACTTTGTTCAAAAGAATTTCCTGTAATTCTTCCAAAAATTGTTTATCCAGAGTCCGTTCATTCTATGGCAATTGAACCAAAAGGCAAGGGCGATGAGGACAAAATTTCTGCAGCCCTTACAAAGCTTAAAGAGGAAGATCCTACTATTAAAACGGAGATTAATACAGAAACGAAACAATCTCTTGTTTATGGAATAGGCGAACAGCATTTGGAGATACTTTTGGATAAGCTTAAAGGGAAATATAAAATAGAAGCAATACTTACAGAACCAATAATTCCTTTTAGAGAAATGATTAAAGCAAAAATTGAAATAAGAGGAAAATATAAAAAACAGTCTGGTGGGCATGGTCAGTTTGGAGATGTACTTATGGTTTTTGAACCATCAGGTGACCTTACAAAGCAGTATGTATTTGAAGAAAAGATTTTCGGTGGTTCTGTTCCAAGGCAATATTTCCCTGCAGTTGAAAAGGGAATTCAAGAATGTGTTGACCATGGTGTTTTGGCAAATTACCCAGTTGTTGGTTTAAAAGCAGCACTTATTGATGGCAGCTATCACCCAGTGGATTCCAGTGAAATGGCATTTAAAATGGCTACATCTATGGCATTTAAGGATGGTCTTATGCAGGCTAAGCCTACAATACTTGAACCTATTGCACATGTAGAGGTGCTTGTTCCTGAAAAATACATGGGCGATATAATGGGTGATGTGAATAAAAGAAGAGGGCGTATTCTTAAAATGGACCCTGAGGGCAAAAATATGAGAATTTCCGCAGAAGTACCTATGAGCGAAATGTTTAAATATTGTACAGACCTTAGATCTATGACTCAAAGCCGTGGCGAATACAAATATTATTTTGAAAGATATGAAGAAGCACCAATGGAAATTCAGAAAGTTGTAATTGAAAAAAGAAAGAAACAGGTAGAAAAATAAAAAACTAGGATGGATTTTTTCCCGATTTGCGTAGACTATAATTTGTTGTCTATACAAATCGGGATTTTTTTGCCTTAATTGACAAAGTGATTTTAAAAGTGTATATTCAATAAAAACAGAGATATAGGTGATTATTATGTATAAATTGGCTGTTACAGACATTGATGGTACGCTTGTAGACAGTAAAGGAAATATATCGCAAAAAACATTGCAAACAATTAAAAAGGTAACAGATAGAGGTATTCCATTTACTGTTTGTACAGGGCGAAACATAACTAAAGCAATGCCTATAGCCAAAAAGCTTGGGTTAAAAGTACCATTTGTTTGTATTGACGGAATATTAATATATGATCCAGTTGTAGGTAAGCCTGTGCTTGACATGAGTATGAGTAGGGAAAACGTGAAAAAAATTGTTAAGCTTGGAGCTGAACGGAACACGTTTATTGAGGTTTCCGATGGTTACAAATATTACAAGTATCTTCCAACAAAGGCACATCGAAAATACGATTGTTTTAATAAACATAATTTTACTGGCAGAGTTAAAAGCTACATGGGTGGTATTAGGTATGTAAATAGTCCAGACGAACTTTGCCAAGTAAAAGGCCCCATTTACCAAGTGGTTATTGGTGCAGAGGACGAGATAACCCGGGAAATAACCTCAATAGTTAGAAACCAAGGCTACCAAAGTATTGAGGTGCGTGACCTTTTATGGAAGGAATTTTTGTTTATAAATCATCAAGGAATGGGCAAAGCACGAGGTGTTAAACTGTTATGCGATTATTTTAAAATTTCACCGAAGGAAGTTATTGCTTTTGGAGATGAAAGAAACGATATAGATATGCTGGAGCTTGTAGGTATGGGCGTTGCTATGGATAATGCAGACGAAAGCGTAAAAGCAGTGGCTGACTACGTAACTCTTTCCAACGATAACGACGGTGTTGCTGAAGCACTTTCCAAGTTTTTTCTATAAGGGGAACCAATATGAATTTATTTGAATACAACCGACAAAAGAATATGAAAACCGAAGCACCGCTTGCCGCAAGGCTAAGACCAACTACTCTTGAGGAATTTGTTGGACAACAGCATATTATTGGCAAGGATAAATTGCTTTACCGTGCCATAAAGGCGGATCAGTTGAATTCAATATTGTTGTATGGTCCACCTGGAACGGGAAAAACTACACTGGCTAAAATAATTGCAAACACAACAAAACGCAGTTTCGTACAAATAAATGCAACAACAGCAGGTATTAAAGATATTAAAGAGGTTGTTGAGGAA
>JAQVIB010000118.1 GCA_028695945.1 Lachnospiraceae bacterium | reverse complement strand
TAGTAAAGTGATAGTTGGCAATTTTAGGATTAGCATTTGTCACCATGGAAAGTAAAGTGCTTTTTCCAACATTAGGGAATCCAATAATACCAACATCTGCAATAAGTTTAAGTTCAAGAACAACATCATATTCCTTTGAAACCCTGCCAGGTTCACTGTAGCGAGGTGCCTGACGTGTTGGCGTTGCAAAATGTTGGTTTCCCTTACCGCCCTTACCGCCTTTAATTACTGTTTTTCTTTCTCCGCTTTTTGTTATATCACCCATAATTTTGTTACTTTGGGCTTCACGAATAACCGTTCCTACGGGAACTTTTATTACAATGCTGTCACCATCTGCACCTGAACGGTTGTTTTTCCCACCATCTACGCCTGGTTCTGCCTTAAAGCTTCTTTTATATCTAAAATCCATAAGGGTGCTCATACTTGGATTTCCTTCGAATATAACGTCTCCACCACGTCCGCCATCGCCACCGTCTGGACCACCGTGTGTAATATATTTTGCTCTGTAAAAAGAAACCGCTCCATTTCCGCCGTTTCCACCCTTAATGTGAATTTTAACTCTATCCACGAACATATTGCTTCACCTCTTTTAAACCAATTTAGGGTTACTGTGCCCTAAATTTAAACAACTTAGTATACTTTACATTATTTTACGAAAAAGGGTTTCAAATGATAAGCATTTGAAACCCTCGCATAAACTAAAATTATTCTGCTGCTTCAACTACAGGATAAACAGAAACCTGTTTTTTATCTCTGCCTTTTCTTTCATAGCTAACTCTACCGTCGATTAAAGCGAAAAGATTATCGTTTCCGCCAAGACCCACGTTAAGGCCAGGATGAATTTTTGTTCCTCTTTGTGTATAAAGAATGTTACCTGCTAAAACGAACTGTCCGTCAGCACGTTTTGCACCAAGTCTTTTTGCTTTAGAATCACGGCCGTTCTTTGTAGAACCAACACCCTTCTTATGTGCAAAAAACTGAAGGTTTAATTTCATCATTATACTCTACCTCCTTCGTCGTTAATCTTTATATAACAACCATACTCGTTTTCAATGTTGTTAAGCCCTAGGAGCATTGTTTCCAATAAAAGCTCCACGTCTTTATTTTCTTTCCCGTTTTTAATAAGCGGCAAAGAATATTTTATGAATCCGCCTTCTATCTCGTCTGCATCAGTCTGAAATTCTTCGTCTGTAAAGGTTTCTATAGCATTAATAGTGTTTATAACCAAAATGCTTACAGCCGAGCAGATTATGTCATCGCCGTCATCGGAAAAATCCGCATGCCCCGACAATTGAAATCCATAAATTTTTAATTTGTTATTACGATAAATTTTAACTTTTATCATAACTAAAAATTAAAGAGTAATTTTGCTAATCTGTAATTTTGTAAATGGCTGTCTGTGACCTCTTTTTTTGTGAAAGCCTTTTTTAGATTTATATTTGTAAATAATAACCTTTTTAGCTTTTCCTTCGCCAATTACACTAGCTGATACACTAGCACCAGATACATAAGGAGCACCAACAGACAATTCACCCTCATTTGATAAAACTAAAACTTTATCAAATACGAAATCGCTACCTGCCTCAACACCTAACTTCTCAACAGTGATTACATCACCTTCAGCAACTTTGTATTGCTTTCCACCAGTTTCAATAATTGCGTACACACGTACACCTCCTCGCAGTATACTCGCCGAATACGGTACTCAAAGCCATTCTTCAAGTTTCCAACCTCTCCGTGCGGCTAAAAAATGCGTACTAAACGCACTAAAGTATGTTATCACGAAATACCATAACTGTCAATAATATTCATCTTTTTTTTCGAAAATGTTTCATTTTTTTAATTTCTGAAAATCTTTAGCATATTTTTCACTGCAAAACCTGCTGTTTGAGTTTTTAAGTGTTATTTCTTCAAGCTTTTCTAAACACTCGTCAGCTTTCTCTGTTTCTTTTGTCTTTATATAAAGCTTTAACATATCATATATAACAGTTGCAAACTCGTCACTGTATTTTCCAAAAACCTTGTCATATATTTCAGCCGATTTGGTAAGCAAAATTTCCGCAAGGGGATAATTTTTCACTTCAATGTTAAGCTTTGCCGTTTTTGTTAATAGACTGGCAAAATATTCACTGTCACCCTCATTTTTGTTAACAATTGCAGCAGCTTCACTTAAATTTTCACATGCCTCTGCTTTTTTATCAACACGCTTATTTAATACTGAAAGCTTAATTAAATCATCAACATACTCTTTATCAAATATTTCCAAAACCCTTCTTGTTGATACACTTCTTTCAAGACTATTTGAAGCTGATTCATAGTCTTTGTTTTTCCCCTCAATAACAGCCATACCCTTTGTTATTTTTGCAAATTCAATATTTTCAGTCCCAATAAATTTTTCAAAACCAAGTTTTGCCTCTTGGAAATACTGGTACGCTGTGTCGTAATCTTTTTTTGCAAAAGCACAAAAGCCTAAGCCTGCTTTTGAACGTGTTCCATATTCATCATCATGTTTTTCAGCTTTTCTATAATATTCCTTTGCCCTTTCATTGTCGCCATTTGCAAAAAGAGCATCCGCCATAAATACTGAAATTTCCGCAGTTGAGCCTTCTGCGTCTACCAGAAGTATATATTCCGTTTCCAATGCTTTAATTAGGTTCTTTTCTCCGTTTTTTATATCTCCAATTGCTACCATCAATTTGCCCTCTGCTTTTAGTGCATTTGAAAATAGCAAAGAACATTCGCCTTCTCTCTCTGCAATTTCAATTTTTGCATCGTCCAAAAGCCTGAAGGCATATTCTCTTCTTCCTATGCTACTATATATATGGGCATATTTTATAACAAATTCAAGTCTTTCTATTATATCTCTGCTTCCAAAAAGCTCCATTGCTTTTTCAAAATGTTCAACAGCTTTATCCAGTTGATTAAACTCCATGTAGTAATCACAAAGTTTCATCCTTGCGTTTTTAAGTTCTTTTGCAGTATCCTTAAAATCTGGATTATCCTCACCAACGCATTCGCTCTGTATCTCTAAAGCAAAATGAAAATCATTTAAGGCATCTTCATATCTTCCACACTTCATCTCCATAATTGCGGCAAAATAAAGTCCTCTTGCGTAACGTGGATGACTTCTTCCGTAAATAGCTTTTCTTGTGGAAAGTGCCTCTTGCATATATGTTACGGCATCGTCAAACTCGCCTTTTTTCTCCATGATTTCTGCTAAATAATTAAGATTTATAACCATAGACATATCTTGAGGTTGTTCAAGATTTTTTCTAAGTTTAAGTGCTTCACGCATTTGTTCCTCAGCACGGCTCACCTTGTTTTGTTCCATAAACAGTTTGCCAAAATTCATTAATGATTCTATGTATAAAAGATTATTTTCACCAGAAACCTGCTTGCGTATCAAACGTACCTCACTGTACTTTTCATATGCTTCATCATAGTTTTTAAGCCCTAAATGAATGTTTCCCATACATTCAAGACTTATTGTGTACGCTAAGTTGTTGGCTCCATAAACCTTTTTCTTCAAATCCAAAGCTTTTTCAATATATTCCATTGCTGAAGTGTAATCACACTTTTTATAATAGTCAACACCAATATTATTAATGCAGTCTGCATAAAAATGATGTTCCTCTCCAACTATATTTTTAAGTATGGAAAGGGCCTCTTTATGAGTTTCAATTGCTCTATCAAAATCTCTTCTCTTAACAAATGCTCCTGCTAAGGAATTAAGATTTGCAATATAATCCAAATGGGTTTTTTCCATCATAGTTTTCCTACTGTCTATGGCACGCTTATAATACACCACTGCCTGGTCATAGAGCTTTGCCTTTTCGCATACATTTGCAGCTTCAAGTAATGTTGAAAGATAATAGAAATTCTTTTCCCCTTCTTCCATTTTTACTATTTCTACAGCTTTGCAGTAGTTTGAAATAGATTTTTTGTACTTTCCTTTTTTCGCAAGCACACGAGCATATCCACACAAAATATCCGCATAGTCCTTTTTAGTAAAATCCTGCTGTTTATCTGCACATTTAAGGGCAATTTGAAAACAATTTAAGGCTCTGTCATACTTTTTTAAATCCTCATAAGAACTTGCCAAATTATACATACTTATGGTGCAGTCCCTATGGTTTTCAGGCAAAAGCTCCTTACGTATTTTTAATGCCTTTCTGTGCAGTACAACCGCTTCGCTATGCTTTGCTTCAAAGCTAAGCGAAACTGCAAGATTACTAATGGTATCCGCATAACTTAGCGTATTATCGCCAGTTAGTTTTTGCTTAATTTCTGCAGCCTGTTTATACAATTTTATTGCCTTTTCATGTGCCATAATATCATCATATACTATTGCCATATTATTAATATCATTTGCATATTCAAGGTTTTCTGTATCACTGTTTTCATTATAAAGTTTAATTATGTCCGTCCCATACTTAATTGCATCGGTGTATTCTCCGTCGTTGTAAGATTCAAAAAATTTATTTCTAAGTCTTACAATGTCTCCCATATAGTAAGCCATATTTTCCCCCTGCAACTGCCAATTTTTATTAATCGTCAGCCATTTCCTCTAATTTTATTTCAAGACTTTCAAAAGCTTTTTTTATTATACCATAAGAATAGCCTCTTCTTAATAGAAAATCATGGAGTTTTTTCTTTTCTTTAAAAGAAACCTCTCTTCGTTCACCTAACTTTTTGCATAGAAGTGTCTGTGCACCTTCTTCCTCATCAAGGTCGCAATCGTCCAATACATCGGCTATAATAATGTCGCTAATGCCCTTTTCTTTAAGCTTTTGCTTAATTGCATAACTTCCTTTAGGGTTAAGGTTCTGCACTTCATTTATGTAACTTTGGGCATATTTAAAGTCGTCAACATAGTTATAGTTTTTTAAAAATTCAATTACCTTGTCAATAATTTCCTCGTCATATTCTTTTTCAAAAAGCTTCTTCCTCACTTCTTTTTCAGTACGCATTTTGTAACCAAGATAATTAAGTGCTATGTTTTGAGCTTTTATATATAGAACAGTATCCTTTATATAGTAGTATTTTCCCTCAGAAATTTCATTATCTTCTTTAATTTTGAAATATAATATGTCTTCCATAATAAGTCCAAAAGCAAACTTGCCATCAATAAAAATATTGTAGCGTTCTGAATTTTTTTTCTGTGGCTCTATACTTGTAACAACCATTTTTACACCTTCTCTCTATGCCAAAAGGGAATTGCAAAAGCAATCCCTTCAGAGTGTAGACAAAGTCTACACTCTGTAAATCAAGTCGCAAGCCGACTTGATTTAGCCACTGGTATGATAAAAGTCAGCATTTTCAAATCAGGCTTAAAAGCCTTGAAAATACTGACTTTCTTTGCGTTACAGCGGAAATGAATTCCGCCTTCACGATTTAAAAATAGGAACTCTTAGTTTCCAAACCTTCAGCGATTAATTTCAGTTTATATGTTTGTCTTCAATCCAAGGGAATTAAAAAACAATACCCTTTGTGTAATTTCTTAGCTTTCAAAAATTCTCAGCTATCCTGCTCCATAAGCAACTCTTTAGCCGTTTTTTCATCACAAACATTTTCATCTTCTGTAAGTTCAAATTCTTCCGCTTTATCATCACTGTCTGCTTTTTCTTTCTTAACCTTTTTGTCTTTAGGCTCTGTTTTTTCTTCCACCTTAATTTTAGTTCCGTCTGCTGTAAAACCAAAATGAGCTCTTACTGTCGCATCAATTTCAGCCGCCACTTCCGGATTATCTATGAGATACTGCTTTGCATTTTCTCTACCCTGACCAATTCTTGTTTCATTGTAAGAGTACCATGAACCACTTTTTTTAACCACTTCAATTTCAACTGCCAAATCCAATATATCACTTTCTTTTGATATTCCTTGTCCATACATAATATCAAATTCAACTGTTTTAAATGGAGGTGCAATTTTATTTTTAACAACTTTAACCTTCGTTCGGCTTCCAATCATTTCCGTACCATTTTTTAAAGTTTCTATTCTTCTTATATCCATTCTTACAGAAGCATAAAACTTAAGGGCACGACCACCTGTTGTTGTTTCTGGATTTCCATAGGAAGTTCCAATCTTCTCACGCAACTGATTAATAAAAATAACCGTACATTTTGTTTTACCTATGCTTGCTGTCAGTTTTCTTAAAGCCTGACTCATAAGCCTTGCTTGCAGACCCATATGACTATCGCCCATTTGCCCCTCGATTTCAGCCTTTGGAACAAGGGCAGCAACAGAGTCTACAATAATAATATCAATAGCACCAGAACGCACCATTGTTTCAGTAATTTCCAGTGCTTCCTCTCCGTCATTTGGCTGTGATATGTAAAGGTTATTAATATCCACACCAAGATTTTTTGCATATATAGGGTCAAGGGCATGTTCTGCATCAATAAACCCTGCAATTCCACCTCTCTTTTGCACCTCTGCTACCATGTGCAACGCAAGTGTGGTTTTACCTGATGATTCTGGACCATAAACTTCGATAATACGACCCTTAGGAATACCGCCTGCACCAAGGGCAATATCAAGGCTTAACGAACCTGTTGGTGTAACCTCTACATTCATTTTTGATTTTTCGTC
>JAQVIB010000117.1 GCA_028695945.1 Lachnospiraceae bacterium | reverse complement strand
TTAAAAATCAGCGTTAATGGGCCTGGCCAAAAAGCTTCCATAACAGTTTTAGCTAACGGAGGAATTTCTTCCACAATTTGGTCAAGCTGTGCAAGTTCTCCAATGTGAAGAATAAGCGGGTTATCTGACGGCCTTCCCTTAGCCTCATATATCTTTTTACATGCTTCTTCCGAAAGACCATTGGCACCAAGTCCGTATACAGTTTCCGTAGGAAAAGCCACCAGGCCTCCCTTTTGGAGAATACCGGCGGCTTCTTTAATTATTTCACAGTCAATATTCAAATCATCTATTTTTCTGATCAGCGTTTTCATAAGTTATGCTCCGCAACATTTTTTATACTTTTTGCCGCTTCCGCAAGGACATGGGTCATTACGTCCAATTTTATCTCCCTTAACTACTGTTCTTGCCATTTTCTGCTGGCTAAAAAGAATTTTTCTTTCTGCTTCTGTAAATATATTATCCCACTGGGTAAGCGTATAAAGGTGTTCTGCCTTATATTCAACCATTTTTTTGTACAGCTTTTCAAAATCTATAACTATTTCAATATCAGAATTTTCATCTAATTCATCAATTTTGTACGGTTTTGGAAGGATGTCGTTAATTCCGTCAACAAAAGCAACCATGTGTTCCACGCTCATGCTAAATCTTTTGCCAAGCTCTGTAATTGTGCCTTTAATTTCTGTTACTTTCTCTTTAAGAATATATTCATATATTTTCTGCTCTTTTGGCAAATATTCATTCCAAACTGGCTCAACACTTTTACCTTCATCTGTAAACGCTTTTCTTATCCAATCCTCATAAACACTCATCTAATTCTCTCCTTTTGTGTCAATGCTTTTTATTTCATCTAAAATAATAATATATTATAACACTTTGTACAACAAAAAGCATTAGTCTTTTTCATACTTTTATGTGAATGCGACTTTATTACGCTTTATAAGCATATTCTTTTCTGCTTCGTTTCGTTTAACAATAACAACATCCACAGGCAAATGAATTTTTTTAAGCACCACACTTAGCTTCTTCTCAATTTCCTTATGGTCTGACACACTTTTCGTAGGTGGCTCGCCCAATACCATTTTTGTTATTCCGTTATCCTTAACAAACCTTGCAATACACTCAGTTATGTCCTGATCACAGTAAAAATGTATCATGCCGCCTCTTTTGGCACCATAATCAAAAAGTTCTTCCAAAAGTTTTGCCGTATCAGCATTATTAAAAATGCTATCACCACGCTGTACATGTATAATATGTAATTCGCCGTTTGCTTGGTCAGCAACCTTTGCACCTTCATTTATAAGCCTTTTAGAGTTACCCTGTGCAGTAATACAAACCAAAACTCTTTCTATGTCATCATCTGCTTTAACAAAAACATCTTCAATTTCTCTTATCATATATATTACCTCCTAAACCTAGGTACAAATCACATTTGTTATACTTAATTATACTTTAATATACGTAAAACATAATAGATAGTCGGTAAATATAATGTTAACAAACTGTAAATAAGTCGCTTCAATGGGGCAAGCACAGTATTAGCCATGTTGCCCCATTATTTTATTGTTTCTCTTCGTTTTTAATTGCGGCACCAACAAAATCCCTAAATAATGGGTGTGGTCTATTTGGTCGTGATTTAAATTCAGGGTGGAACTGAACACCTACGAACCAAGGATGGTTTTTAATTTCAACAATTTCAACCAGCTTTTCGTTAGGTGAAATTCCCACAATGGACATTCCAGCATCTTGAATTTCTTTTCTGTATACATTATTAAACTCATATCTGTGACGATGACGTTCGTAAACAAGGTCTGAATTATATGCCTCATGAGATAAGGAATCCGGAAGAACCTTACATGGGTATGCACCAAGACGCATTGTTCCGCCCATATCCTCAATGTCTCTTTGTTCAGGCATAAGGTCAATTACAGGGTGCGGTGTGTCGGGTCTAATTTCTGCTGTAAAAGCATCTTTGTAGCCAAGTACATTCCTTGCAAATTCAATCACTGCACACTGCATACCAAGACAAATGCCCAGGAAAGGTACTTTATTTTCCCTTGCATATCTAATTGCAGTAATTTTGCCTTCAACACCTCTGTCTCCAAATCCTCCTGGAACTAAAATTCCGTGGGAATCTTTAAGAATTGCCGCAGCATTTTCTTCCGTAACCTCTTCCGAGTTAATCCATTGAATGTTAACATCGGCAGAGTTACCAATGCCTGCATGATGAAGAGATTCAACAATGGAAAGATATGCATCATGCAATTCAACATATTTACCAACAAGGGCAATGTTTACCACCTTGCTCATATTTCGTTCTTTTTCCAGCATAGTCATCCATTCAGTAAGGTCTGGTTCTTTGTTTGCAAGACCAAGCTTTTTACAAACAGCCGTTGCCAGTCCCTCTTTTTCAAGTATAATAGGAATTTCATAAAGACTTTGGGCATCAAGATTTTGTATAATACAGTCCTCTTCTACATTGCAGAAAAGTGAAAGCTTGCCCTTCATATCCTGACTAAGTTCATGCTCTGTTCTAAGCACAAGCATATCAGGTTGAATACCTATTGATAAAAGCTCTTTAACAGAATGCTGTGTAGGCTTTGTTTTCATTTCTCCGCCCTTAGAAAGATAAGGAATAAGGGTTACATGAATATACATGCAATTTTCCTTGCCAACTTCTCTGGGAACCTGACGAATAGCCTCAAGGAATGGATGGCTTTCAATATCGCCAACTGTTCCGCCAATTTCAGTAATAATAATGTCTGGGTCTAAAACCTTACCTGCTCTGTACACACGGTCTTTAATCTCATTTGTAATATGAGGTATAACCTGAACTGTGCCACCAAGGTATTCGCCCTTTCTTTCTTTGTTAAGTACCGACCAATATACTTTACCAGTAGTTGTATTGCTGTTTATGTTAAGATTTTCGTCTATAAATCTTTCATAGTGACCAAGGTCAAGGTCTGTTTCTGCACCATCTTCTGTAACAAAAACCTCTCCATGCTGATATGGGCTCATAGTACCTGGGTCAAGGTTAATGTATGGGTCAAACTTTTGTATTGTAACTGTATAGCCCCTTGCCTTCAGCAGTCGTCCTAACGATGCCGCTGTAATTCCTTTTCCAAGGCCAGATACAACACCGCCTGTAACAAAAACATACTTTGTACGCATTTTTTAATATCCTCCTAAAATAATCCTATCTCACATCTGCACATAAAAGACACACTCTGCACAAATTATATCACTTTCATTATAATATCATATTTTCTTCTTTTCCTCAACAAAAATGCTGTCAGTTTTTTTTTAATAACCAAGCATTGTTTAGTGCAATTTTTAAGACCTCAAGGCAATGCCTATCGGTCTTATTAATTATTACTCTTCGTAATTTACAATTTCAATTTTTTCTATAATAACATCATTCAACGGTTTATCTTTTTCATCTGTTTCAACCTTTGCAATGGCGTCCACAACATCAAGCCCTTCAAAAACCTGCCCAAAAACTGTGTACCCATAGTCTAGATTTGGTGTACCACCAAGTTCTTCATATTTTGCTTTTACTGCGTCAGAGTAGTTTGTACGGAAAATTTTGTTAGTTGATTGATTGTATAAAAGTTCTGTGCTTCCATATTGGTCTACCACCTGTTTAACATAGTCAAAATGTCCCTCTGTAACAGTAGGTTGCTGAACAATGTAAAATTGGCTTCCGTTAGTGTCTGCACCGCTGTTTGCCATTGCAAGTGCCCCTCTAAAGTGGTACATGTTAGGCGAAAATTCGTCCTCAAAGTCTTTTCCCCAAATACTTTCTCCACCAAGTCCCGTTCCTTCTGGGTCACCGCCCTGTATCATAAAATTATTTATAACTCTGTGGAAAGTAATCCCGTTATAATATCCTTTTTTTGAAAGTGAAATAAAGTTCTCCACAGCTTTAGGTGCTTCAATAGGGCAAAATTTAACCTTAATTTCTCCAAGACTTGTTGTAATAACTGCAATTTCCTCACCTTTTTGAGGTGCTTCTAACTGAGGCATTGCATCAGATACTGTCAAAAGCTTTGCAGCATATTCATCATTTTCAGCCTTTACTTCTTCACCTATATTTTCATTACTGCTGTCCTCTTCTTTGGCTTCTTCTCTGCTGGCTGTATTTGTTTTATCTGTTTTATATGAACTTCCTGCACATCCAGTAAAAAGAACCACCATTGTAAGTGCCAAACATAAAAATTTTTTCATATTGTATACTCCTCCAAAATATTAACCTCAAAAACATATTTAACTTGCATAAATTTTAATTCCTTACCTATCATTTGTCAAATGCATTTCGCTTACAAATTTCTTAAACCGTGAATTAAAGTCACCTATTTGCCCGAATATTTTCGAATTAACTTCATAACTGCCTCAACACCGTCCGACTGTCCGCTCTTATTCATTTTTTCAATATATGTGTTCTTGTTTTTGTATAATGAATAGATTGCCTGTATTAATGCTCTTTCATTCATTTTATCTTCATCTAAAACCATTGAAAACCCCTGTTTTTCAAAGCTTTTAGCATTTAGTATCTGGTCGCCTCGGCTTGCTTTTGCAGAAAGAGGTATTAGTAATGAAGGTTTTTTTAGTGCCAGAAATTCAGATATTGAATTAGAGCCTGCTCTTGAAACAACCATATCTGCCACTGCAAAAATATGTGGCAGTTCTTTGGAAACATATTCAAACTGCTTGTATCCTTGTACATCTGTAAGGCTATTATCAACATTTCCTTTTCCGCAAATGTGAACAAGGTCAAATTCCTTCAATATTTCATTCAAGGCTCCACGCAGACAGCTATTTATTTTAACTGCACCAAGGCTTCCACCCATCATCATGATTACAGGTTTTTTGCCGCTGAAACCGCAAAGAGTAAGCCCTTTTTCTCTTTCGCCTCTAAATAACTCACTACGTATGGGCGTGCCTGTGTTTATCCCTTTTCCACCTTTAATATACCCTACCGTTTCTGGAAATGTGGTGCATACATTTTGGCAAAAGGCATGGCAATTTTGTTAGCAACCCCTGGCGTAATGTCTGATTCATGCACAATAACAGGCACTCCGTTCAGCTTTGCACCCAGTACAACAGGCACTGCTACAAACCCGCCTTTGCTGAACACTACATCTGGCTTAATTTTCTTAATAAGAGCAGTTGCTTCCTTTACACCCTTTATTACTTTAAAAACATCTGTAATATTTTCCTTGGAAAGGTATCGCCTAAGCTTACCCGATGATACTGAGTAATAATCTATATTTTCCTTTTCAATCAATTCTTTTTCTATTCCATTTTCTGTACCTATATATTTTATGTTCCAGCCTTCTTTTAAAAGTACAGGTATGAGTGCAAGGTTTGGGGTAACATGCCCCGCTGTGCCTCCGCCTGTAAGTACTATGGTTTTCACTTTACCATCTCCAAATCAAATTATTAATCAATTAACTATATTAACAGAAATTTAAAGCTTATTCCACTAAAATTTAGGCATAGCAGTAATGTTTTATTACACTAGGAATATAATTCTATAAAACCAATTATAAGGA
This sequence comes from Lachnospiraceae bacterium, assembly GCA_028695945.1. GTDB lineage: Bacteria > Bacillota > Clostridia > Lachnospirales > Anaerotignaceae > UBA8514. The sequence continues at coordinate 1,053 of JAQVIB010000117.1, read as the reverse complement.
GTGTTCCCCATGTATCCATACAATATTGATAAACCTATACAAAAAGCCGCCCGGGAAGGTTCTTTACCCGTGCCTATTTCCAGTGACGAACGACTGTTAGAACTTATAGTAATGGCAATGCAGGATGAAGTGAACGATGCCACTAAATACAAAAAAATGTCTGAAGAAACCACAGATGAAGAAAGCAAAGACATTTTACGTAGTATGTATCTTGATGAAAACCGTCATAAAGTTCTGCTAAATGAGATTTACACCAGCCTTTCAGGCAATGGTGTGCCAGAAATTACCACAGAAAAAGTAGATGAAAAAATCAGCTATACCGACCAACTTAAAAAAAATATTACAGAAGAAGTAGAAGGGGCAAGATTCTATAGAGATTTGTCTTTAATGTTAACTGATGACTACCTAAAACATATATTATTTTCTATTCTTGATGACGAACAAAACCATTCTATTTTGAATATGTATCTACTTATGAAGTAGGTCTTTCATTTAAAAAATATCCGTGGTATACTTTTATCTGTTGAGGCTTAACATATAAACCAAGGAGGTAAGATATATCATGGATAATTGTATTTTTTGCAAAATAATAAAGGGAGAAATTCCATCAGCAACTATTTTTGAAAACGAAGAATTTAAGGTTATTTTGGACCGTTTTCCAAGTAACCAGGGTCACGTACTTATAATGCCAAAACAGCATTGCACTAATATATTTGATATAGACCCGGACAAAGCTGGAAGGCTTTTTTCCCTTGCCGTTAAAATTGCAGGTGTTATGAAAAAATCGCTTGGTTTTACAGATATGAACATAGTGCAAAATAATGGTGAAATAGCCGGACAAACTGTACATCACTTCCACATGCACCTTATACCACGCTATGAAAATGACGGCGTGCAGGTTAAATGGTCACAACTAGACCTTACAGATGAACAAATTGAATCCGTAAGAAAAAAAATAGCCGACAATTTTTAGAAATAAAATTGCTGTAATTACAATATTCATATTAAAGGAGAATACACTTTATGCTTAACGAAATACTAAAATACAATAAA
>JAQVIB010000116.1 GCA_028695945.1 Lachnospiraceae bacterium | reverse complement strand
CATCCTTTGGTGAACGTATGGTAACTTCCCTACCCTCTACAGTTATTGTACCGCTGTCAGGAAAATAAATTCCAGAAAGCATATTCATCAGTGTTGTCTTTCCGCTGCCGTTTTCCCCCAAAAGAGCCAAAATTTCTCCTCTTTGTACCGTAAGACTAACGTTATTGTTGGCAATTACACTGCCAAAACTTTTTGTTATATTTTTTAGTTCTATGGCACTTGCGTTACTCATGCACTCACTCCTCATAATTATAAAACAATTAATGGCTGTCTCCGTCTTGGATAGGGATACCCATTAACAGTTTTTTCGTTTAATATTGTTTGATATTAATAAATATAACTCCAAAAACGGAGCCTATTATGGCCCCGTATCTGGAGTTTAAAATTTATGCACTAAAATTAGCCAAGAATATTGATTCCTTTAAGAATGAAAGACCATGAAGGAGCACTCTTTTCACTGCTTTCAGCATAGTGGTCGCCTGCTGCAACTACTTCTTTGCCGTCAACATCAGTAAGAGGACCCTCAAAAACATTTAAAGTTCCATCAGCAATAGCTTTTGCTGCTTTATCAATTGCTTCTTGTGTGCCTTCAGCAGCAATTTCAGTATTCAGTGGAGAAAGGTAAACAGCACCGTCAGCATAACCTTTGCACCAGTCAACATCAATGCTCTTTCCATCAATTACACTCTGTACCGCATATGTTAAATAAATACTCCAATCAGAACGAGCTGAAATTAATGATGCTTTAGGTGCAGCATCAATCATATCAGCATTGTATCCAACCTGCCAAACACCATTAGCTTCAGCAGTTGTAGCCGGTGCTGTAGAATCGGAGTGCTGACTAATAACATCACAGCCGCCATCAATAAGTGCTTGTGCAACCTTAGCTTCAGTTGTTGGGTCATTCCAGCTGTTTGTATACATAACATCCATTGTTACATCTGGGTTAACAGATTTTGCACCAAGATAGAATGCTGAATAACCTGAAATAACCTCAGCATATGGGTATGCTGCAACATAACCAAGCTTATTTGTTTGTGTTTTAAGACCTGCAGCAATACCTGCAAGGTAACGTGCTTCATAAATTGATGTAAAGTAGTTATGAACATTTTCTAAACCTGAATCTGCAGCTTTATATCCAGTAGCATGGCAGAACTGAACGTCAGGATATTCTTCTGCAACTGCAAGCATATAGTCCTCAAATCCAAAGCTTGTACAGAAAATAACGTTACATCCAGCCTCTACAAGTTCACGAATAGCAGTGTCGCACTCTGAACTTTCAGTTACATTGTACTTATTGATGATTTGTTCATCCTTAAGTCCAAGATTTTCCTGCATCTTTTTTGTTCCTAAATCGTGGTTATAGGTGTAACCCATATCAGATGGATCAGATATATGTACAAATCCAACCTTAATGCTTTCAGCAGTAATTCCTGTTCCTTCCTTCCCAGCTTCAGCTGCTGGTTCAGATGCTGCTGGCTTACCACTGTTTGTGCCACATGCAGCAAGTCCGAAGACCATAGCTCCCATAAGAAGCAGAGCAAATAATTTCTTTTTCATGTTTTCTCCTCCTAAATTTTTTGATATTTATTTATCCCGTTGCTAATGCAACAAATTGTTGCCTTTTTAAACTTACCAACTCACCTTGTACTTCGCAACACATTGTATCAAAAAAATCTTCTTACGTCATCCATTTTCTGCATAAAATTTGTTTTTTTCTTCAAAAACTTTTCTATCTGTTCATTTCTTTGTTAATACGTTTTTCCTCATACATTAATATATCAATATGTTTCTGAAATTCTTCAACATTCATATGTGAATTATAATCATAAACTGCGTATCCCATACTAAAACCAAGTCTATATTGCTTATTACTGTTTTTATTATACATTTCCAGCCTTTTATTTATTTTTCGAATTGTAGATTCTAAATCATTAATATTTTCCAATTCTAAAACAATACAAAACTCGTCACCACCAAATCTTGCCAGAAAATCTTTCTTTCTAAGACAGCTTTTAATCAACTTAACGGAAGTTTCCAAAGCATCATCTCCAGCTATATGACCAAAAGTGTCATTAATAAATTTAAAGTCATCCATATCTATAAGAATTGCTGCAAAAGAATTGTTTTCATTGCAACAGCTGATTTTTTCCTTCATATAGATATCAAGTTTTTTTCGGTTGTATGCACCTGTTAGATAATCAATATTCATACCATGGTTCTGAATATTAATAAATACAACAAGTAAGGATATGGAAACACTGCTTAAATTAATAGCTAGACCATAAAAAAGCATCTGCAAAATTGCACATATAGTCGGTGGAATAGGAAAAAATAAAAGAGAGAAGTATTTCTTCTTTTCAATGTCATTACGGTTTTCTACAACCATAATTAATGCCACCGCCATTAATACAACCATTAATAATACTGACAACCAGTAGAGGTTGCCTCTGTGATAAATATTATCTGTATCTATATAGTAATACAACTGCAAAGATTGTGACAATAGAACTAAAAAAAAATTTATTGCATTAACTGCGATTATAAGATATGTTATTTTACTTTTTACTGCAATTTTATGAAATATTTCATAATAAGCGTACAATATCCATAATGATGGTATAACTGGACCAAACATAAATATCACAAAATTACCTAAAAAATTTATTACACTGTAAATTGTATGAGGCTTACCGTCGAACCTTCCGAATATATCAAAGACAAGCATTATGATTGTGACTTGAACCAAAGTAAGAAAAATTTTGTATTCCGTTAATTCTTTTTCGTGTTGCTTTAATGCATAAATATAAATACAAATTAATATAACAATTGAATATATATTTATGCATATGTAATTTAAGAAATCCATTTTTTCCAACCCCTTACTAGCATATCTGTATCTACATTCATCAAATTTTGTTCTCTATAAAGAAAAATACTAACAATCAGTATTTGGAAAAAACACAGTCTATAGTGTATTTAAGTATATTACATTTTTTACTTTATTACAATTTATATTGCTTTACTTATGTATCTTTAAATTAATAACATAATTTTTATTTAGTGTCCTCAATAAATTTTTTAGCCATTTCAAATGCTTTTACACTAGAACTTTCACTATAATTCCCTCCGTACTTATCAGCAAAACCATGACTATCGTCAAATATCTTGGTAAAAACATTGGTTTTCTTATTAAGATCTCTGACAACACCACAAACATCAAATGAATCTTTACTAGCAAAAAGCAGTAACGTAGGGCATAAAGGCGTTATTGAAACGTAATCTCGAATTCTAGAACCATAATAGCAAATCACACCGTCACATATCCCACTTTCAGCACAAAGCCATGCAATAGTGGCCCCTACGCTAAATCCAATAATGAATATTTTTCGGTATTGATTCTTAACCTCATTTATAAGTAGATTTATCTTATGAAAAGCCCGAAAGCCAACATTTTCATTGAAATTGAGATAAGCAGACTCTTTTTCTATGTACCCGTACGAAAAGTTGCCATTATATAAATCAGGGCAATATACATCATATTTTTGTTCAGAATAATACTTACAAACATCTTTAATATGTTGGTTAATTCCATATATTTCATGCAAAATAATTATTGCAATATCACTGTCATTTTTATAAATATCCAAATTAATTCTATCCTCACATTCTATTTTTCGTTAGCTAGTTAAAAGAGGGTTATTTTAATTATTATATAAAATTCTATACTGTTTTACAAATATTTAAAATTCAAGTAGTTTGAATTATTATAACACTTACTTTTGTTATTTGTTGGCGTGCTACCATATTGTAGTATCTTTTGTATTTGTTTATAAAAAAACACTCCTTTGTAAGGAGTGTAAATAATTTATATGTGTATTTTCAATTGAAAAATCAAGATTTCTTTAAGTTAATAAAAGTAAGCTGTTGACGGGATTCGGACCCGTGACCTCCGCACTACCAATGCGGTGCTCTACCAACTGAGCTACAACAGCATACTGTCATCGACAAATTCTTTTTTCACATTTAAACTCTGCACTTTATCAAACATCAAAACGCACTTGTCAACGCAAAGTATTCTATCACAAATTTTATCATACGTCAAGTTTTCTTTTATCAATAAATTTCTCAATTTTCTTTTTAACACGTTGCAGTGCATTATCTATACTTTTTTCAGGCTTATCCATCAACCCAGCAATTTCTGAATAAGTCTTACCTTGCAAATAGAATGCAAGAACCTTGTTTTCAAACCCACTTAAATTTTTTGCGATATGTTCTTCAATAAACCCTTTTTCTTCTTGTCCTATAAATAAAGTTTCTGGGCTTGTTACCTCTATACTCTCCAACATATCCATATATGTATGCTCTTCTTGTTCATCAAAGATTGGTCTGTTTAAGGATACTGAAGAGTTAAGTGGCATATGTTTTTGGCGGCCAGCAGTTTTTATTGCAGTAATCATCTGTCTGTTTATACAAAGCTCTGCGAAACTTTTAAAACTAGAATTTTTGTCCATCTGATAATCTCTTACTGCCTTATATAGTCCAATCATACCCTCTTGAATTATATCTTCTCGGTCTGCACCAATAAGAAAATAAGCTCTAGCTCGGCTTTTCACCATGGTTTTGTACTTATTCATTATATATTCTTGAGCCCTCTCATTTCCTTTTTTGACGAACTCAATTATTTCTTCATCCTTATAGCTATCAAAATTTGCCTGTAACAGTTTAATGCACCCCATTCAAGTTAATTGCTATTTCCTAATTTTTTCCCCGTCGCATACGCTCCAAAATCTTTTGGGTTTCCTCATCCAAATTATCCATAAGCAAATTGTTTTTAGGCGGTCTTGTTTGTATATACGTTTCTCTAATGTGATTGTTTACCAATTCAATCTCTCTTTTTAGTTCTCTTGCACTCATTCGTACAGCACCATGCCCCAAAATAATAAGCTGTTCCAGTCCATCAGATGTTGCAACACGTATTTTACATTCCCTCGGAAGCCTATTAACAGTCTTTTCTATGTAATGGTCAGCCGTTTCCGCCTCTTTAGTAAACACCACAAATATATTATTATGTTGATATGCTGTACCAATGCTACCCTTAACAAGATAGCCGTCAAAAACCACTATTACCGTAAGGCGGCTTTTGTAGCCTTGATAATTGCTCATTATATCTAAAAGCTTATTTCTAGCACTTTCAAGGCTTACTTCTGCCATTTCCTTAAGGTCATTCCATGCATGTATTATGTTGTAGCCATCTACAAGTAAAAAATCTTTTTTCAATGGAGTAGTCCTTCCTGTCAGCCCTTTCTTTGCCTTACAACCTCATACATAAGTAAAGCTGCGGCAACAGATGCGTTAAGAGATTCAATTTTACCTTTCATTGGTATAGATACAGTAAAATCACATTTTTCTTTTACAAGACGGCTAACGCCTTCACCCTCACTGCCAATTACAAGGGCAATAGGACCTTTCATATCTGCCTCAAAATGTTCTTTACCAGTCATGTCTGCACAGGCAACCCACAAACCCATTTTTTTAAGGTCATCAATTGTATTCCCTAAATTAACCACCTTTGCCACAGGAACATATTCAATTGCTCCTGCCGATGTTTTAGAAACAGTTGCAGTAAGCCCAACTGAGCGTCTTTTTGGTATTACAACACCATGTGCACCACTGGCATCCGCTGTTCTTATAATAGCACCAAGGTTGTGAGGGTCTGTAATTGAATCCAGCAAAATTATGAAAGGTTCTTCACCTTTATCTCTTGCAATTTTAATAATATCCTCAACCTCAACATACTCATGTGCAGATACAAAACCAATAATACCTTGGTGATTTTTTGTCTGGCTCATATCATCCAAACGCTGACGGTCTGTTTGTTGTACTACAATTCCACGTTCAGTTGCCATTGCTACAATACGTCTTATTGTTCCCTCTGTATTTCCTCTGGCAATAAGGATTTTCTCCACATCCCTGCCACTGTTTAAAACCTCAAGCACTGCATTTCTGCCTTCTACTTGGTTTTCATTAAATTCCTTATTATCATTTCTTTCATTTCTAGCATTATATCTTGGCTTATAGTCATTTTCTTCGGCTATTTTGTTAAATCTTGGTTTGCTGTCATTTCTTTCGTCTTTGCCACCAAATCTTGGTTTACTATCATTTCTTTCTCTTTTATCATTAAATTTTGTTCTTCCATCATTTCTTTCGTTTTTGCCATTGAATCTCGTTTTATACAAATTAATTCTCCTCATCATTTAAAACGCCTTTGTTAAAAAGCTCTGTAAGTCTTTCCATATTTCCTTGCAAATATAAATAACCAAATAGTGCCTCAAGACCAGTTGCATGCTTATAATCCATCAAATCAGCATTTTTTGGCATTGTGTGGCTTTTTGCATTTCTTCCACGCCTAAAAACACTTTGCTCCTCTTCTGTAAGCATGTCCTCTATTTTGAAATATATGTCACTTTGCCCCTTTGCCTTAACAAATTCACGGCTACGCTTGTGCATTTTATTTACAGGTGCATTGCCTTTTGAAAGCACAATTGTTCGAACAAAAAGTTCGAAAACTGCATCACCAATATAGGCAATCACCAGTGGTGAAAGCTCTCTCGGATTTTCACCACAATACAATTTTTGAATATTTACTATGTTCATCTCTTATCCTCT
>JAQVIB010000115.1 GCA_028695945.1 Lachnospiraceae bacterium | reverse complement strand
CACCGCTGTCTTTAAGGTTTTGTGCATGTGCATGACCTTGTGAGCCGTAGCCGATGATAGTTACCTTTTTACCTGCGATGATTTCTTTTTTTGCGTCCTCTGTGTAATACATTTTAGCCATTGTTTTCAATCTCCTTTAAATTATATTTTTTAAGTATTTAATGTAATATATATTTAACAAGCCATGAAGTCGGCTTCTTTAATATCGTAAAGTTTAGTTAATTGTCTAAGCATTTGCTCACCCTTGCTAGTCTCGCCAACGGCAGTTATATCCATTTTTACTAAATCGGGTGAGTTGGTTTCATCAAACACAAAAGATTTAATTCTAAACCCTCTTTTATGGAAAACGGAAGTAACCCTTATAAGTAAATCCTCGGTATTATTTGCTATTACTGCTATTTTAATGTTATCCATAATCTATCCCTCTTTTCATGTAATAATGTTTTGTACAGAGCCATTTGGCGGTATCATTGGAATTGCATAATCATCTTCAGATATAGTGCAATCTACAATTACTGGCCCTGTGGCTTCCATTGCTTTCTTCATTGCAATTTCTAACTCTTCCATATTATCTGCCCTAAAGCCTGTTGCACCAAAGGCATCAGCAAGTTTTACAAAATCCGTTTTGCAGCCTAAATCAATTGAATAGTAATTTTTATCGTAAAAGTAAGTTTGTAGTTGCTTAATCATTCCCAGTTTTCCGTTGTTTAATATAACCACTATTACGGGAAGATTATTTCTTACTGCCGTTGTAACTTCGTTCATATTCATGCAAAAGCTTCCGTCACCTGTAATAAGCAAAGTCTTTTCGTTCGTTGCAACTGCCGCACCAATTGCTGCACCCATACCAAACCCCATTGTGCCGAAACCGCCAGAGGTAAGAAATGTTCGTGGCTTAGAAAAGCTGTAATACTTTGCCGTCCACATCTGATGCTGACCTACATCCGTTGCCACAACTGTTTCCTTTGGAAGAATTTCATTTATAGTTTCAATAATCTCTTTTGGTCTAAAAAGCTTTTTGTCTGCTGGTTTTTCACCGTAAATTTCTTTTATGCTTTCAACCTCTTCGCTCCATTTGATATTATTTTTTTTAGTAATATTTTCTGCTAAAAAGTGGAGTGAAGTTTTTAAATCTCCTGTAACTTCTGTGTCGGCTTTTAAGATTTTGCCTTGTTCCGAAATATCTATATCCATGTGAATTATCTTTGCTTTTTCTGCGAATTTTTCCTTGTTGCCAGTACCTCTATCTGCAAAACGTACACCAGCGGCTATTACTAAATCTGCCTGTGCCATAACTCTTGAAGCATCTTGCCTTCCGTACATTCCTGCCATACCAAGATATTTAGGATGTTTAGCATTCATTGCCGAAAGCCCCATCATGCTGAAAATTACATAGGCATCACATTTTTCAGCCAGTTTCTTAATTTCATCTGCACTTTCGCTGTTTATAACGCCTCCGCCACAATAAATTACAGGGCGTTTTGCTTCGTTTATCATTTCAATTGCTTTATTAAGTTGATCCATCTGTGGTTGTTCATGTTCCTCTTTTTCCTGCCTTGGCTGTGGATTAAAGTTGCAAAGTTCCCTTTGCACATCCTGTGGAATATCAATCAGAACAGGACCAGGTCTTCCGCTTATTGCTATTTTAAAGGCATCCCTAATTATATCTGCCAATTTTTCAACATTTCTAACAAAAAAACTGTGCTTTGTTACTGCAACTGTAAGGCTCATTGCGTCCATCTCCTGAAAGCTGTCTGTTCCGCTAAGCCTAAGTGGCACATTGCCTGTTATTGCTACCATTGGAATAGAATCGGCAAAGGCTGTTGCAAGACCTGTAACAAGGTTTGTTGCCCCTGGTCCGCTAGTTGCAATTACAACACCAACGTTTCCGCTTGCTCTTGAATAACCGTCTGCCGCATGTGAGGCTCCCTGTTCATGGGCAGTTAAAATATGTTTAATTGTATCTTGGTTTTTAAAAAGCTCATTGTAAATACGAAGAACATGACCACCAGGATAGCCAAAAACCGTATTAACATTTTGCTCTTTTAAAACCTCTATAATTATCTGACTGCCTGTTAACAACATGGTAATTCCTCCGTTTAAACTGTTTTTGAAAATAATAAAGGGCCATACAGTTATTCACTGTACAGCCCTAAAGTGCTACTAGATAAAATATCTCATCATAGCCTAATTGCCATATTATTCAGCGAATACCTTTTTTGTGTAACACAAAGGACCTCATTTAGTAGAATGAGGCTGACGAGGACGAGGACGCTATTTAATTTTGAAATTATATTGATTTCATTTGATAAGTTAAACATTGTACCTTCCTCCTTAGCTGAATTATAAAAACACTGGTTAGATATTAAAATAGTTCTTTAGTGAAATATGTTTCAAAAATGATTGTTGTTAGTTTAGTCTTATATTGTTCAAAAGTCAATACAATTTAATAAACTTTATTTCATTTGTGCATTGTACATAAATTAGTACAATTTTCACTCTGTTTATTATGGCACATTTGTGCTTCAGTTGTACAGTTGTAAGACCAATTTTGCATTTTTGTTTGTTTAAAGGTATAATCACTGATATTTGTAATACCTTTTCATGTAGAGTAGTATTTTTCACTTCACTATACAATGAATCGAAACTTGGATACATTTTGTATTTTTTTCAGTGCAAAAAAAACAGTGATAAAAATTTGCTCTTTTAATATAATTGTATAAATACCCTTTGGAGGTTTAATATGGGCGAAAAGGACCGTATATACGAACTAACAAAACAGCTTAAAAACATTAACCCAATAGATGAGGATGTATACAATGCACTAGACCTACTTAAGAGTAATTTCCAAAAAAATTACGTGCGAAAACTTTATTTGGCGGCAGAAGGTGAGGAAAGCAAAGTTAAGAAAAAACCGCCAAGAGAGGTTGTACTTCTTCGTGCGTTAAAGGGATTTTCGTCACCATCGTCACTTCCCCAAATAGACCAAGCAATTGAAATGATAACAATCTTGCGTACAGCTGAAAATATACAAAATTCTATAGGTCAACTCTCCACGCCTAAAAAAGATATTGAAATGCAAAGCAACGGCGAAGAAGTTGTCCAAGATGAGCCTGCCGAAGCAATAGACACAGCAAGTGCAAAAATTACTGGCATACTGATGACCCTTGCATTACTTGGAAAGTTATAAACTACAGGCGTAGACACAGTAAAGACCTTGAGGGCTTTGCCCTCAAACACCCACAAGGGTTTTACCCTTGACCCAACTAAAACCGCATATTCATGCGGTTTTAACAAAAGTTTTTGGTCTTGCTTTTTTCAAAAAGCAAGTGGGTTTGGGCAACGCCCAAGGTTTATCTGCACCCCTATCAATTTCAGTAATTGGCTAAAGGTTTGCGAACAAAGAGTTCCCAAACCCTCAGCATTTATTTGAATCTGCAAGTCTTCCCAAAACACAAAACCCGCATATATATGCGGGTTTCACTAAAGTTTTTGGTCTTACTTTTTCCAAAAAGCAAGTGGGTTTGGGCAACGCCCAAGGTTTCTTTATTGTTGTATTGCCTGAATTAAATCTGGTACAAGCTGTTTTTTTCTTGAAACCATGCCTGGAACAAAGATGCTGTCTCCGTCAAATTCACTGCCATATGCCGTTTCTAAAAATCCCTTTGCCTTTGCACCCTTAAAAACTAAAATTGATGACTCATCAATAATGTTTGTAAGCATAATAATAATCATGTCCATGCCACCTTTATCAATCAGCTTGTCCATATAATCATTCATGCGGGCTTTCAACACCTGTAAATCATTGCCATTCATAGAAGTAATCTGACCAACACCAAAATTCATTCCGCCGTTGGTAAATTCCTTGTAGTCTTGGTAAAAAATTTCTTCGTCACTACGCTCTTTCAAGCTGCTGCCTGCGGAAAACATTTCTTCTGCAAATTCTTGTATATTAATTCCAGCAAGTTCTGCCAAATTTTCTGCCGCCATTTTGTCAACAGGCGTGCATGTTGGCGAACGGAACATAAGTGTATCCGAAATAATAGCCGCACATAAAATTCCTGCAATTTCAGCGGTAATCTCCACTCCGTTTTCGTTATACATCTGGTATACAATGGTTGCCGTACAGCCAAGTGGCTGATTGCGGAAAAACACAGGGTTCATTGTTTCCAAACTTCCTAAACGGTGATGGTCGATAATTTCTAATATATCTGCATACTCAACCCCGTCAACTGCTTGGTTTTTCTCGTTATGGTCAACTAAAATAAGCTTTTTCTTTTCCATATCCAAAAAGCTACGCTTAGAAATTTGACCTATGTATTCGCCTTTTTCGTTAAGTACAGGGAAATAACGATGGCGATTTTTAGCCATTACATCCTTAACATCATTTGTAAAATCGTCAATGTTAAAGGTAAGAAGGTTTTTGCTAGACATAAAATATTTTATTGGCATGCTTTGGTTAATAAGCCTTGCAACGGTGTAAGAATCGTATGGGGAAGAGATAATAACACAGCCTTTTTCCTTTGCATGTTTTAAAATTGTGTCGGAAACATCGTTGTTGGTACAAACAACCATACAACTTACACCCATTTCAACAGCAAAAAATTGGCTTTCAAAACGATTTCCCGTAACAACCATATCCTTAGCAGAAATATATTCCTCCATAAGGTCTGGCGTATTTGCCGCAATTGTTACCTTTCCTTCGTTAAAATACCCGTCTATGTCGCCACAAAGCACACGTCCCTCAAGGGTTTCAATTATATTTTTGTACGATGTATTTGCTTTAGATACAATTCTGTTGTCATATACATCCATGTCTGAAGCCGCAATATCGCCAATGGTAATAACGCCCTCAATACTTCCGTCTGCCTTAGTAACAGCAAGGGTAACAGCATTTTGCTTTTTCATAAGACCATAAGCTTTTTTAATCGATATATCTCCGCTTACACCATCAACCCATTTAATTTCAATGTCGCTAACCTGAGTGCGTACATCATTAATACATGGTGGGTAAGCAATGGAAAATCTGTTAAGCACATAAGCGGTTTCCTTACTTATATCGCCACATCTTTTTGCCACATAGTTATGTGCATCAGAAATATGGTTTTTTAGGTTTGCATATGCTATAGCCGAACAGATAGAGTCTGTATCAGGGTTTTTATGCCCCACAACTGTAACTTCATTTTTTTTATCCATCAGTAAATACTCCATTCTCTTTGGTTTTGCAACTCTATATTTTACGGCAATATTGATGGTTTGTCTACTGTTTTATATAAGATTTTCCGGATTAAGGCACATAAGTGGTTCAATTACAAATCTACCGTCTTTTCTTATAAGCACATCATCAAAATAAATTTCTCCGCCACCATATTCAGGTGTTTGAATGCACACCAAATCCCAATGAATGGCAGATCTATTTCCGTTTTCAGCATCTTCGTAGCAGTTTCCAGGGGTAAAATGGAAGCTTCCCATAATTTTTTCATCAAACAGAATGTTGTTCATCGCCTTTGTGATATATGGATTTACGCCTATGGCAAATTCACCCACGTATCTTGCACCCTCGTCTGTGTCAAAAATTTTGTTAATTCTCTCTGTGTCATTTGCAGAGCAATCCACAATTTTTCCATCCTTAAATGTAAGGCTTACGTGTTCAAAAGTAAAGGAATTATACTCGCTTGGGGTATTGTAGGTAAGTGTTCCGTTAATGGAATCTCTAACTGGTGCTGTATATACTTCTCCATCTGGAATATTGCATTCGCCTGCACATTTAATAGCAGGAATATCTTTTATAGAGAAAGTAATGTCTGTGCCAACACCCTTAATATGCACCTTATCGGTTTTGTTCATAAGTTTAACAAGGTTATCCATAGCCACAGACATCTTGCTGTAGTCTAAATTGCAAACCTTATAATAGAAATCCTCGAATGCCTCAAGGCTTGTACTTGCTGATTGTGCCATACTTGGTGTTGGATAGCGAAGCACCACCCATTTTGTGTGAGGTACTCTTATTTCATTTACAGGGCGAGTAACAAAAACAGAATACATTTTTAATTTTTCCTCTGGAACATCGGACATTTCTGTTAGATTGTCCTCTCCACGTACACCAATAAATGCATCCATCTTACGCATTTTTTCGCATTCAAACTCCGCCATCATTTTAAGCTGTTGCTCTGTTGCACCTAAAAGCATTTCTCTTTCCAATCCTGACGTCTTCATCTCCAAAAAAGGTGTTCCGCCAGCCTTATATACTTCTTTTATTATTTGCTTCACAAGTGGAATTGGCCCAACACCATTGCAGCTAATGTATACATTTTCTCCTTCTTTAACACGACAGGAATATTCAACCAAATTTTTTGCTAATACTTTGTCTCTTTCATCCATTTATATTTCCTCCTAATTATATATTTTACAGAAGTACTTCCTATTTTATTATCTAAAATTACCAATAATATTATTCTACTAACAATAGTAAAAAAAGTCAAATTCCATTATTGACTTACGGCACTAGTTATGTATAATCTTTGTATACTTACATATAGTAATTTAAAATCCAAGGAGGATACAAAAATGAAAATAGCAATAACAACACAAAACGGTGAAGTATTCCAGCATTTTGGTCAAAGTAAGGAATTTACTATTTTTGATGTTCAAGACCACAAAATTTTAGATACCGAAAAAATTGATACATCAGAT
>JAQVIB010000114.1 GCA_028695945.1 Lachnospiraceae bacterium | reverse complement strand
TTTACAGCAGGGAAGGGTGACAAAGTAATTTTAAAGTTAATTGTTGCACTAAGTTTAGGGTTATGTATACTTTATATTTGTGGAGCAATTCAGCTTATGAATGTAGCAAATATGGGCATTGGTAAAGCTTTAGGTGCAGCAGTTCTTCCGTTTATACCATTCGACATGTTTAAGGTAATAGTAGCATCGTTAATTGCAATTAATATAAGAAAACAAATTGCAATTATATAGATAAAAAAAGGACAAGATTTTTATAATCTGTCCTTTTTTGTTATGCACGTGGATGTGCTTTGGCGTATACTTCTTTTAAACGTCCTTTATTAAGCTTTGTATAAACCTGGGTTGTGGAAATGTCGGAATGACCAAGCATTTCTTGCAGGCTTTGCAAGTCGCAACCGTTTTCAACAAGATGAGCTGCAAATGAATGTCTTATTGTGTGCGGAGTTATATCTTCGGTTATATTTGCTTTCTTTGCGTAAAACTTTATTATTTTCCAAAACCCTTGGCGTGTCATTGGTGAGCCATTGCAGTTAACAAACAAATAGCTTTCATCTGAATTTTTAACTAGCATACTTCGTACATCATTTATGTATCTCCTAAGGGCATCAATTGCCTTTGAACCCAATGGAATAACTCGGGCCTTATTATTATGACCACATTTAATATACTCAAGTGCTAGGTTAATATCATCAAGCTGTATGTTTATAAGCTCTGTAACACGCATACCAGTTGCATATAAAACCTCAAGCATTGCTTTGTCACGAATACCTTTTTTGTCTTTAAGGTCTGGTTGCTCAAGAAGAAGTTCCACGTTGTTAAGTGGCATTATTTCAGGTAATTTTTTTTCTACCCTAGGGGATTCAAGACCAACTGTTGGATTTTCTGTAATAACACCTTCCAAAAAAAGATAAGAAAAAAATGCTCTTAAGGAAGCAAGATTTCTTGAAATTGTTGAACTTGCACGGTTTGTTTTTTGTAAATTATAAAGGTATGACATGATGTTAGTTTTATTTACCTTCGATATGTTGTTTATACCAAGTTCTTTAATGTAGGTGTAAAAAATTTTCAAATCCCTGTAGTAAGACATCACTGTATTATCTGAGGATTTTTTTACGTTTTTCATGTATTCAGAAAACCTTATTATATTTTCCACTGTTTTTTCTCCTTTGTAGCATTATAGGATTAATTATAGATTGTTTTTACATGATTGTCGATATATTTTTACACGAATTTTACTGAAAATTAAAGAATTTTTAATTATTTTGAAATATTTAGTTGAATTTAAATGAAAAATTCTAATCCAACACCTAAACTTAGTGGTAAAACTGAAATTAATAATATTATTATGTATTCAATAAGTATGCGTTGTTTCTCTCTTGGAAGAGTTTCTTTTGCATTTTTACAGTTTGTGTATGTATTAAAGCATAAATGCATAGAGGCACAGGCACTTAACATAAGTGCTGTGGTATAAAGCAAATATGTTGCAGAAAAGCGTGCAAACATTGTAAAATCTTTAGATAGCAAAAATGATGCTGAAGATATTCCGTAGGTGTATCCACAAAAGGCGGCTACAGGTGGCACGAAAAATACTCCAAAAGGGAAAAAGCCTATTAGCCAAACTACAAATACAAATTTTCCAAATACAAAAAGAGCTTGTGGAATAGATTGGGGCGAAGTTATAGTTGTAGGGTTTATATTATATTTAACCGTACAGAATGTTCCTATTAATACCCCTAGTGCAAAAAAAAGGCAGATAATTAAAAGTATTATCTGCCTTGTGTGCGAGTTTTTAGCTTTCATGGCAATACCTCCTTGTACAAAAAGATATGCAGGCTAAAATTTAATTATGAGTATATTTTTTTAATATTAGCTATATTTGAGTACATATTTTGAAAAAGTAAATCAACTATTGTTATAGCTGCCATTGCTTCTACTACAATTACTGCACGGGGAACAATTATTGGGTCATGGCGACCCTTAATGGAAATTTCAGTATTTTCACCTGTGTTTGTAACTGTTTTTTGTGGCTGACCTATTGATGGTGTTGGCTTGAAGGCTGTTCTGAAAACCAAAGGAGAACCATCGCTCATGCCTCCAAGAACTCCGCCAGAATTGTTTGTTGATTTTAAAATTTTCATGCTTTGGTCAGCAAAAAAATTGTCATTATTTTCAGAACCTTTAATTTTAGCCGCTTGAAAACCAATGCCAATTTCAAAACCCTTTACAGCTCCAAGGGAAAACATAGCCTTTGCAAGGTTTGCGTCAAGCTTATCAAACACAGGCTCACCAATACCAACTGGCAATCCGTTTACAACACATTCCACAATACCGCCTGCGGAGTCACTGCTTTTAATACACTCATCAAGGTATGCAGAAGCCTTTTCCGACGCCTGTTTATCGGGCATAAAAAGGGCATTATTTAAAATTTCAGCTTCACTGAAATTGGCGTGATTTATGGAAATTGTTCCAATGGAGTGTGTATAGGTAAGTATTGATATTCCCAACTGTTTAAGCACAGCTTTTGCAACTGAACCTGCGGCTACTCGGCTTAAGGTTTCACGTCCAGATGAACGTCCACCACCACGATAATCACGGAAACCATACTTTTCCTCGAATGTATAGTCTGCATGACCAGGACGAAAAACAGACGAAATTTGGCTGTAATCCTTAGATTGCTGGTCTTGATTATAAACTGCCATTGATATAGGAGTGCCTGTGGTTTTACCATTAAAAACTCCTGAAAGTATGTGTATTTCATCGCTTTCTGAACGTTTTGTACCGTATTTATTTGAACCTGGTTTTCTTAAATCCATATCGTGCTGTATATCTTCTTCACTTAAAGGTATACCAGCTGGGCAGCCGTCAATTACAACACCCAAGGCTTTGCCGTGACTTTCACCCCATGTTGATACCTGAAATACTTTACCAAATATTGAACCTGACATTTTATCTTCACCTCATTTTGATATTTTAGCATAAAGAAGTGGTTTAGGCAAAGAATTTTAAAGCGAAGTTTAAATTTATAATAAAAGAAATTTTTTTGAGGATATTATTTATTTATGATATAATTGCATGGGTGATAATAATGATAGATAGCAGTCAAAACAAAACAATTAAATTGATTAATTCCCTTAAAGCAAAAAAGGACAGGGATAAGTTAGGTCTTTTTGTTGCTGAAGGTTTAAGGTTTGTAGAGGAAATTCCGCGTGACTACCAGATAATGCTGTATGCGGTTTCTGAAAGCTTTAGTGGTGAATTTGATTTAGAAGTGTTTGAAAAAAGAGCTACAGTGTATATTGTAGCAGATAGATTGTTTAAGGAAATAAGTGATACTACAAATCCACAGGGAATACTTGCCGTTATAAGTCAGAAAAAAAATTCCGTTGAGCAGGTTATTGACAATGCTGGTGAAAACGGATTTTTTATAATTGCTGAAGAACTTAATGACCCTGGCAACCTTGGAACTATAGTGCGTACTGCCGATGCATGCGGTTGTGATGGGGTGTTTTTATCCAAGGGAAGTGTGGATATATACAATCCTAAGGTATTGCGAAGCACAATGGGTTCAGTTTTTCATCTTCCAGTTATAAGTGATGTTGATATAGAAGAATGTATACAAAAATTAAAAGAAAATGGTATTATCATTTATGCGGCACATTTAAAAGGACAGAAATATCCTTACAGTTTTAATTTTGTAAAAGGTTGCTCTTTTATATTAGGTAATGAAGCAAGAGGGTTAAGTGATGAGGTTGCAAAATTGGCAGATGAGTATGTTAAAATACCTATGCCTGGGAAAGCAGAAAGTCTTAATGCCTCAATTGCGGCAGGTGTTCTTATGTACGAGGTTGTAAGGCAAAGGTTGTAACTATTAATTGCATGAGAGATATTTTATGTGTGAAAAAGAATCATATACCTTTAGTATGCATTTTATTGCCAATATTTTAATATAATTTAGTATTAAAATATTAAAGGGTGATTTTTTGATAAGAAAGATAAGAAATCTAGTTTTTGAGGGTGGAGGAATATTAGGTATATCCTACCTTGGTGTATTGGATTATATGTTTCATAACGGCTGGATGAAAGATATGATTAGAGTAGCTGGAACATCTGCTGGGGCAATAACTGCTTGTATTACTTCTTTCAATCTTCCCTTTTCGGATATTAAACAAATTGTAAATACACTGGATTACAAAAAAGTTCCATCAAAAAGTGAACTAGATAATGTTAAATTCATTTCTGATGATATAAAAGATGGTATTGAAAAGTTATTTGGAGATATAAACTGTATTTATAGATTGATTAATAATTATGGATGGTATTCTACAGAGTATTTTTATAATTGGATTAAAGAAGTAATTGACGACCAGTTTGATTTTACTAAGAAGCTGCCACCATATACTTTTGAAGATTTTAAAAAACCATATCTACATAAAAATAACCGCCAATTTTTAGATTTATATATAGTAGGAACAAATATGTCTATGAAGGCGTCGGAAGTATTCTCCTATGAAACTACGCCAAAGATGGAGGTTGCAAAAGCGGTTAGAATATCTATGTCTGTACCACTGTTTTTTGAAGCAGTAATTTCGGAAGAGGAAAATAAATTTGGAGAGACTGTTGACAATGTTTTTTGTGACGGAGGAGTGATGAACAATTACCCTTTAAATTTATTTGATTCTACAGAGTTTAATTCTGAGCTAAACTCTGGTGTAAATATGGACACACTGGGTGTTCGTTTTACAAATGGGTTAAAGTACAATGATATAGATAGTCTTATTAAATATATTGAAAGCTTGTTGCGTGTATCATGGTATATTCAACAGCAAAACTACGAAAGCAATCCGCTGAATAGAGAGAGGTCTATTATAATTGACAAAAAGGATGTATCGCCTCTTGATTTTAATGTTAGTGCGAATGATAATACATATAGATTTTTATATTATCAGGGTTATAACGCAGCAAGGAATTTTTTTAGTGATGGAAGAGTAAGCCGATTTTATAATGTAAGATAGGTATAATAATAGTGCAAATAATAATCTGCACAGCAATCCTTTATTGAGGTAGCTGTGCTTTTTTGATAAAAATTACCTTGCCTTGATTATAGAAAGGTAAAAATTAATGGTTAGAAGAAAAATAAGACACAAAAACTATTTTTTAAATAAAAATTCGTATATAATATTACAAGATAGTGATAAAATAATGATTATTTAAAATTAAGAAATGGAAAGGATTGTGGAAAATATGGGAGAATTAGCTAGTCTTTTAAATATTGGTCCGGTAGTTGAAGAACAGCTTAATGCGGTTGGTATTACAACGTACGAGCAGTTAAAGAAAGTTGGAAGCAGACAAGCCTGGTTATACATAAAAGCAATAGACCCATCTGCTTGCATTCATCGCTTATATGCGTTGGAAGGGGCTATACAGGGTATAAAAAAAAGCCAGTTATCTGTTGACAAAAAAACTGAATTAAAGGAATTTTATAACTCGTTTAAGTAAATTAAGTGGAGGAGCTATGTTTTATATATTAAGTGAGAATGAAGTTAAAGAGGTTGATATAAAGGAGTTGGATAATCGAAACAATTGCGTTGCATACCTTTCTACGGAAGAACTGGAAGAGAACTTTGAGCATTTGGGAATAAACAGAAATATTCTTCATGATTGCATGGCAGATCAGCCACATTTTCGCAATAGTATTGATATTTATGATAATTTTAGTTTTGGAATAATTAACATATTAAATGTTATGAATGTGCATGAGCCAAAAGACAGAATGGCTTTTATAATAAAGAAAAATCAGTTTATTTTAGTTAAATTAATTGACGATGATGACAGTTGCAAACAAATGTTTGAAGATGCCATTGGTAGGTTTAATCAGAATGCTTCTTTGGGAAAAATTATATTTGGAATTTTGGAAAAGCTATTGGTGAATGGCAATAAATCAATTGAAAGTACTGAAAAGCGAATTATAAAGATGGAGCAAAATTTGGTAAACGGAAAATTTGACCAAAGTTTAAACCGAGATATATTTAACCAAAGAAGAGACCTTTCCTTGCAAAAAAATTATTATGAACAGTTATTTGACATAGGAACACAATTACAGGAAAATGAAAACGATTTGTTTGATGAGGCAGATTTAAGATATTTTGAAATTTTTGCAACTAAAGCAGAACGCCTTAGCAACAATACTCAGTTATTATCGGATAATTTAATTCATCTTAGGGAAACCTTGGATGCTTCACTAAACTATAATCTTAATAAAACAATGAATGTATTTACTGTAGTTACTACAATTTTTTTGCCATTAACACTTATTGTAGGATGGTATGGAATGAACTTTAAATATATGCCTGAACTAGGTTGGAAATATGGTTATCTTAGTGTTGTTTTTTTGAGTGTAATAGTGGTAATAGGATGTTTAATTTTCTTTAAAAAAAGAAAGTTTTTTTAAGAAAAGTTGTATTTTTATAAAAAAGATACCGCTTTGTTAGGTTTTTGTAATGACTGGAGTGGTTAATATGAATGAAAATAAACAAATATCAGAAACTCTTTTAGTTGGTACAATTTTAGCTATGGTTGGCGGATTTTTAGACGCTTATACATATATTTGCAGAGGCGGCGTTTTTGCAAATGCCCAGACGGGTAACATCGTTCTTGTTGGAATTAAAGTAGCACAGGGTGATTATATTGGAGGTCTTTATCACCTTATTCCTGTTTTCTCATTTCTTGTTGGTATTATTGTAGCGGAATATATTAGAAGAAAATATAAAAAAAGCAATAAAATACATTGGCGGCAAATTGTAATTGCCTTTGAAACC